>NZ_AKJI01000056.1:0-57410 GCF_000282415.1 Pseudomonas sp. GM60 | reverse complement strand
CACCGAACGAAAGGGGCAAAAGCGCTTTGGTTACTTTCGCGCTTTTCGAAAGTGACCCGCTGTAAGAGCGGAACCAATACCAGCCATCACCAAAAAAATGGATATACACACCAAACCAAGCCAAACCAAATCGCAGACAAACAAAAACGCCCGGCAAAAGCCGGGCGTTTTGTATTGACTTGATTAGCGAGCGCGGTAAGTGATGCGCCCTTTGCTCAAGTCATAGGGCGTCAGCTCGACGCGCACTTTGTCACCGGTAAGAATACGAATGTAGTTCTTGCGCATCTTGCCGGAGATATGCGCGGTTACGACGTGCCCATTTTCCAACTCCACGCGAAACATGGTGTTGGGCAGGGTGTCGACGACAGTGCCTTCCATTTCGAAGCTGTCTTCTTTCGACATGCAGTAAAGCCCTCGGTGTCCAATGAATGGCCCGGTGCAACTGCGCCAGGCAAAAGCGGCGTGCATTGTGCCCGAAAAATGGGGTTTAAGCCAAGGGGTTCTAGTTCAGGATGACCCAGCGCTGATTAATCAACAGTTCGATCGGGCGATATTGGGTCTTGTAGCTCATTTTTTTGCAGTTCTTGATCCAGTATCCGAGGTAGACCGCTTCAAGCCCCAGGCGCTGGGCCTCGGCGATTTGCCAGAGAATCGCATAGCGCCCCAGGCTGCGGCGTTCTTCAGAGGGTTCGTAGAAGGTGTAGACCGCCGACAGACCGTTCGGCAGCAAGTCGGTGACCGCCACCGCCAGCAACTGGCCCTCCAGGCGAAATTCGTAGAAACGCGAAAATGGCAGGTCACGCACCAGGAAGGTCGAGAACTGGTCGCGACTCGGCGGGTACATGTCGCCATCGGCATGGCGCTGTTCGATGTAGCGCTGATACAGGTCGAAGTACTCTTCGCTGAACTTCGGCTTGGTCGGGCGCACCTGCACGTCGGCGTTGCGCTTGAAAATGCGTTTCTGCTGACGATTCGGCGAAAATTGCGCCACCGGAATGCGCGCAGGCACGCACGCATTGCAATTCTGGCAATGTGGCCGATAAAGATGATCGCCGCTGCGACGAAAACCCATTTCAGACAGGTCTGCATAGACATGCACATCCATGGGCTGGCTAGGGTCGAGGAACAGCGTTGTGGCCTGCTCCTCGGGCAGATAACTGCAAGAGTGGGGCTGAGTGGCATAAAACTTCAAACGCGCCAACTCGGTCATGATCAACCCTCGGTATAAGCTTTGAATTAAGTGTAAGCCACCGGCGCGAAAGTCGCTCAGCAAACCCAGGTGGCACGGCTGGGTTGGTCCAGATGCTGCGCAAGATAGCGGGCAAACTCGCGACGAGGAATGGCGCGGGCGCCCAGGCTGTGCAAATGATCGGTGGGCATCTGGCAGTCGATCAGCACGAAACCTGAGTCTTTCAGATGTTTGACCAAGGTGGCAAAGCCGAATTTGGAGGCGTTGTCGGCGCGGCTGAACATGGATTCGCCGAAAAACAGCTGGCCCATCGCCAGGCCGTAGAGCCCGCCGACCAGTTCGCCCTGATCCCAGACCTCCACCGAATGCGCGTAGCCCCGCTGGTGCAGCGCCAGGTAGGCGTTCTGCATCGCTTCGGTGATCCAGGTCCCGTCGGCATAGTCGCGCGGTGCAGCGCACGCGCGAATGACCGCGGCAAAATCCTGATCGAAGGTCACTTGATAGCGTTGCTGACGCAGCAGCTTGCTGAGGCTGCGCGAGACGTGCAGTTCGTCGGGAAACAGCACGGTACGCGGATCCGGCGACCACCAGAGGATCGGCTGGCCTTCCGAAAACCATGGAAAGCAGCCATGGCGATAGGCCTGAATCAGACGATCGGCGGACAGATCGCCACCCGCAGCCAGCAATCCGTTGGGATCGCGCATGGCTTTATCCAGCGGCGGGAAGGTCAGGGTGTTGCGTTGTAACCAAGTCAGCATGGCATCCGGGCTTACAGAAGGGGAGGGCAGTGGTGGGCGGTTGGGCCCACCGTGAAGTTTGCCGTCAAACGGCCGGAATGTCGTCGAGGTATTTCTCGGCGTCGAGTGCGGCCATGCAGCCGGCACCGGCGGAAGTGACGGCCTGGCGATAAACGTGGTCGGCCACATCACCGGCGGCGAACACGCCGGGGATCTCGGTGGCGGTGGCATCGCCTTCGCTGCCGCCTCTGATCAGCAGATACCCGTCACGCATTTTCAGCTGGCCTTCGAACAGCCCGGTATTGGGCTTGTGGCCAATGGCGATGAACACGCCGGCCACCGACAGCTCGCTGGTTTCGCCGCTGTGGCTTTCGCGCAGGCGGGCGCCGGTCACGCCGCTGGCGTCGCCCAGCACTTCATCGAGATTCTGGTTCCAGTGCAAACGGATATTACCGTTGGCGGCCTTTTCGAAGAGTTTGTCCTGAAGGATTTTCTCCGAGCGCAACTTGTCGCGTCGGTGGATCAAATGGACTTCCTTGGCGATGTTGGACAAATACAACGCTTCTTCAACAGCGGTATTGCCGCCACCGACTACGGCGACCACCTGATTGCGGTAGAAGAAGCCGTCGCACGTTGCGCAGGCCGAAACCCCTCTGCCGGCGAAGGCCTCTTCCGAGGGCAGGCCCAGATATTGCGCCGAAGCGCCGGTGGCGATAATCAGTGCGTCGCACGTATAAGTGCCGCCGTCGCCGATAAGTTCGAACGGGCGCTGTTGCAACTTGGCTGTGTGGATGTGGTCGTAAACGATCTCTGTGTCAAAGCGCTCGGCGTGTTTTTGCATGCGTTCCATCAGTACCGGGCCGGTCAAGCCTTCAACGTCACCGGGCCAGTTGTCGACTTCGACGGTGGTGGTGAGCTGGCCACCTGCCTGTATGCCGGTAATGACCACAGGTTTGAGGTTGGCGCGGGCAGCATAAACGGCTGCGCTGTAACCGGCAGGGCCGGAACCCAGAATGATCAGGCGGCAATGCTTGGATTCGCTCATAAAACACCTCATAAGCCTTTGTCACGAAAGAGAATGCGTGCTCAAATTGAATCGCAATCGGTGCGCCGTTAGCTATGCTGATCCATGGCCTGCCAGCATGGCATCGTACGAACAAACCCGTACAATGCGTGCCGGTCACTTGAATATTCAGTGCGCCCCGTGTTTATAAAAACCGGAGTGCAGTGTTAAAAGTAGTCCCAGTTGCGCCGGTTAACTTTTTTACCTGCCTGGATTGGGCAGTTTTTTATAGTCATTCAACAGATGGACGCGCCATAGGCGCAGGAAAAGAAGCGTTTTGAAGAAATCCACCGCAGCACCTAAACCAGCCGTCGTTCCGCTCTGGCGCCAGCATTTGCACTACCGGCTCAAGGAAGGTGCATTGATCGCCATCGGCGGCCTGTGCCTGTTCCTGATGATGGCCTTGTTGACTTACGGCAAGGACGATCCGGGCTGGAGCCATAACAGCAAGATCGACGATGTTCAAAACTTTGGCGGACCGGTCGGCTCCTACAGTGCCGACATCCTGTTCATGGTGCTGGGTTACTTCGCCTACATTTTCCCGCTGTTGCTGGCGGTCAAGACCTACCAGATCTTCCGTCAACGCCACGAGCCGTGGCAGTGGAGCGGCTGGCTGTTTTCCTGGCGCCTGATCGGCCTGGTGTTCCTGGTGCTGTCGGGCGCGGCCCTGGCTCACATCCATTTCCATGCACCGACCGGTCTGCCGGCCGGCGCGGGCGGCGCGTTGGGCGAAAGCCTTGGCGATCTGGCCCGCAATGCACTGAATATCCAGGGCAGCACCTTGCTGTTCATCGCGTTGTTCCTGTTCGGCCTGACGGTGTTCACCGACCTGTCGTGGTTCAAGGTGATGGACGTTACCGGCAAGATCACCCTCGACCTGTTCGAAGTGTTCCAAGGCGCGGCCAACCGCTGGTGGGCCGCCCGTGTCGAGCGCAAGCAGCTGGTTGCGCAGTTGCGTGAAGTCGATGATCGCGTGCATGACGTGGTCGCGCCGACCGTTACCGACAAGCGCGAGCAAGCCAAGGTCAAGGAGCGCCTGATCGAGCGTGAGCAAGCCCTGAGCAAACACATGTCGGACCGCGAGAAGCAGGTCCCGCCGGTGATTGCCCCCGCGCCGCCGAAACCCGCCGCGCCAAGCCAGCGCGTGGAAAAAGAGAAACAGGCGCCGCTGTTCGTCGACAGCGCCGTCGAAGGCACCTTGCCGCCGATCTCTATTCTCGATCCGGCCGAAAAGAAGCAACTCAATTATTCCCCGGAGTCGCTGGCGGCCGTCGGCCACTTGCTGGAAATCAAGCTCAAGGAATTCGGCGTCGAAGTCTCGGTGGATTCGATTCACCCGGGCCCGGTGATTACCCGTTACGAAATCCAGCCTGCCGCCGGGGTCAAGGTCAGCCGCATCGCCAACCTGGCAAAAGACCTGGCGCGTTCCCTGGCCGTGACCAGCGTGCGGGTGGTGGAAGTGATTCCGGGCAAGACCACCGTCGGTATCGAGATTCCCAACGAAGACCGGCAGATCGTGCGCTTCTCCGAAGTGCTCTCGACGCCTGAGTACGACAACTTCAAATCCCCGGTCACCCTGGCCCTCGGTCATGACATCGGCGGCAAGCCGGTCATCACCGACCTCGCCAAAATGCCGCACTTGCTGGTGGCCGGTACTACCGGTTCCGGTAAGTCGGTGGGTGTGAACGCGATGATTCTGTCGATCCTGTTCAAGTCCGGCCCGGAAGACGCCAAGCTGATCATGATCGACCCGAAAATGCTTGAACTGTCGATCTACGAAGGCATTCCGCACCTGCTGTGCCCGGTTGTGACCGACATGAAAGACGCGGCTAACGCCCTGCGCTGGAGCGTGGCGGAGATGGAGCGTCGCTACAAACTGATGGCGAAGATGGGCGTGCGAAACCTGTCCGGCTTCAACGCCAAGGTCAAGGAAGCCCAGGACGCCGGCACGCCGCTGACCGATCCGCTGTACAAGCGCGAAAGCATTCACGACGAAGCGCCGCTGCTGACCAAGCTGCCGACCATTGTCGTGGTGGTAGACGAATTCGCCGACATGATGATGATCGTCGGCAAGAAGGTTGAAGAGCTGATCGCCCGTATCGCCCAGAAGGCCCGTGCCGCCGGTATCCACTTGATCCTCGCGACCCAGCGTCCGTCGGTTGACGTGATCACCGGTCTGATCAAGGCAAACATCCCGACGCGCATGGCGTTCCAGGTGTCGAGCAAGATCGACTCGCGGACCATCATCGATCAGGGTGGTGCCGAGCAGCTGCTGGGCCACGGTGACATGCTCTACATGCCGCCGGGTACCAGCCTGCCGATTCGTGTGCATGGCGCGTTCGTGTCCGATGACGAGGTTCACCGGGTGGTGGAAGCCTGGAAACTGCGCGGTGCGCCGGAATACAACGATGACATCCTCGCCGGTGTTGAAGAGGCCGGTAGCGGCTTTGAGAATGGCGGTGGCGGCGGTGATGACGATGCTGAAACCGATGCGCTGTACGACGAAGCGGTGCAGTTCGTACTGGAAAGCCGTCGCGCGTCCATCTCTGCGGTTCAGCGCAAGCTGAAGATCGGCTACAACCGCGCCGCACGCATGATCGAAGCCATGGAAATGGCCGGGGTCGTGACGTCCATGAACACCAACGGTTCGCGTGAAGTCCTGGCGCCTGGCCCGGTGCGCGACTGATTTGATTTGATGTTTTGAACGATGGCGCAGTGACGCGCCATCGTACTCCCCACGAATGTTATGAGGACTCCCATGCGTCTTATCCGCATGCTGTTGCTGCCGGTTCTGGCTTTGACCACGCTCTCGGCCCACGCCGATGACAAGGACGTGGCACGTCTGACCCAACTCCTGGAAAAATCCCAGACCCTGACTGCACGCTTCTCGCAGCTGACCCTTGATGGCAGCGGCACCCAGTTGCAGGAAACGGCCGGTGAAATGTCGCTGCAGCGCCCGGGCCTGTTCTACTGGCACACCGATGCGCCGGCCGAGCAAGTCGTGGTTTCCGACGGCAAGAAAGTGACCCTGTGGGACCCTGACCTGGAACAGGCCACCATCAAGACCCTCGATCTGCGTCTGAGCCAGACGCCGGCATTGTTGTTGTCCGGTGACGTGTCCAAGATCAGCCAGAGCTTCGCCATCAGCGCCAAGGAAGCCGGCGGCGTGATCGACTTCACCCTGAAGCCAAAGACCAAGGACACCCTGTTCGACAGCCTGCGCCTGTCGTTCCGCAATGGCCTGGTCAATGACATGCAACTGATCGACAGCGTCGGCCAGCGCACCAACATCCTGTTTACCGGCGTGAAGGCCAACGAGCCGATCCCGGCGTCGAAGTTCAAGTTCGACATCCCTAAAGGCGCGGACATCATCCAGGAATAAAACACAGCCCCTTGTAGGAGCGAGCCTGCTCGCGATGGACTTCAGGGCGCCGCGGGGTGTCAGGCATGCCGCGTTATCGTTTACGACCATCGCTAGCAGGCTAGCTCCTACAGGTATTGCGGTGTTCATAGTGAGGTTTCATAAGCAGTGATGGACCTGTTTCGCAGCGCCCCGATAGCTCAGCCCTTGGCCGCCCGTTTGCGTGCGGCCAATCTGGACGAGTACGTCGGTCAGGAACACGTGCTCGCTCGCGGCAAGCCTTTGCGCGAAGCGCTGGAGCAGGGTGCGCTGCATTCGATGATTTTCTGGGGCCCGCCGGGCGTGGGCAAAACCACCCTGGCACGGTTGCTGGCGGAAGTCTCGGATGCGCACTTCGAAACGGTCTCGGCTGTATTGGCCGGCGTGAAGGAAATCCGCCAGGCGGTGGAAATCGCCAAGCAACAGGCCGGTCAGTACGGCAAACGCACCATCCTGTTTGTCGACGAAGTGCACCGCTTCAACAAGTCGCAGCAAGACGCCTTCCTGCCCTACGTCGAAGACGGCACGCTGATTTTCATCGGCGCGACCACGGAAAACCCCTCGTTCGAACTCAATAACGCGTTGCTCTCCCGGGCGCGCGTCTACGTGCTCAAAAGCCTCGACGAAGCGGCGCTGCGCAAACTGGTGCATCGTGCGCTCACCGAAGAGCGTGGCTTGGGCAAACGGCAACTGACCCTCAGCGATGAAGGCTTTCAGATGCTGCTGTCCGCCGCCGATGGCGATGGTCGGCGCCTGCTCAACCTGCTGGAAAACGCCTCGGACCTTGCCGAAGACAACAGCGAAATCGGCGTCGATCTGCTGCAAAGTCTGCTCGGCGATACCCGTCGGCGGTTCGACAAGGGCGGCGAAGCGTTTTACGACCAGATTTCCGCGCTGCATAAATCGGTGCGCGGCTCCAATCCGGACGGCGCGTTGTACTGGTTCGCACGGATGATCGATGGCGGTTGCGATCCGCTGTACCTCGCCCGGCGCGTGGTGCGCATGGCCAGCGAAGACATCGGCAACGCCGACCCCCGCGCCTTGAGCCTGTGCCTGGCCGCGTGGGAAGTGCAGGAACGCCTCGGCAGCCCGGAAGGCGAGTTGGCGGTGGCCCAGGCCATCACCTATCTGGCCTGCGCGCCGAAAAGCAACGCGGTGTACATGGGTTTCAAAGCCGCGATGCGCAGCGCCACCGAACACGGTTCGCTGGAGGTGCCGTTGCACCTGCGCAACGCCCCGACCAAGCTGATGAAGCAACTCGGTTACGGCGACGAGTATCGTTATGCCCACGATGAACCGGATGCCTACGCCGCCGGTGAAGACTACTTCCCTGAAGAGCTTGAGCCGCAACCGTTCTATCAGCCAGTGCCGCGAGGCCTGGAGCTGAAGATTGGCGAGAAGCTCAATCACCTCGCGCAACTTGACCGTTTAAGCCCCCGGCAGCGGAGAAAATAGTGCTTCCATTGATTGTTGCGGTTTCCGTCGGCGGGGTCGCTGGCACGCTGTTGCGCTTCGCCACCGGTAATTGGGTCAACGCTAATTGGCCACGGCACTTCTATACCGCGACGCTGGCCGTTAATATCGTCGGCTGTTTGCTGATCGGCGTTCTATACGGTCTGTTTTTGATTCGCCCGGAGGTGCCTTTCGAAGTGCGCGCCGGGCTGATTGTCGGCTTCCTCGGGGGGCTGACGACTTTTTCATCCTTTTCACTGGATACGGTGCGCCTGCTGGAAAGCGGGCAGGTGCCACTAGCCCTGGGCTATGCTGCCATCAGCGTATTCGGCGGGCTGCTCGCCACCTGGGCCGGCCTGTCCTTGACCAAACTTTGATAACGAGAGACCGACATGCTCGATTCCAAACTGTTACGTAGCAACCTTCAGGACGTAGCGGACCGCCTGGCATCCCGTGGCTACACGCTGGATGTTGCGCGCATCGAAGCGCTGGAAGAACAGCGCAAGACCGTCCAGACCCGCACCGAAGCACTGCAGGCTGAACGTAATGCGCGCTCCAAATCCATCGGTCAGGCCAAGCAGCGCGGCGAAGACATCGCGCCGTTGATGGCGGACGTCGAGCGCATGGCCAACGAATTGAGCGCCGGCAAAGTGGAACTGGACGCGATCCAGACCGATCTGGATTCGATCCTGCTCGGCATCCCGAACCTGCCGCACGAATCTGTGCCAATCGGCGATGACGAAGACGGCAACGTTGAAGTGCGCCGCTGGGGCACCCCGACCGCGTTCGATTTCCCGGTCCAGGACCACGTCGCCCTGGGCGAGAAATTCGGCTGGCTGGACTTCGAAACCGCCGCCAAGCTGTCCGGCGCGCGTTTCGCCCTGTTGCGCGGCCCGATCGCCCGTCTGCACCGCGCCCTGGCGCAGTTCATGATCAACCTGCACACCAGCGAGCACGGTTACGAAGAGGCCTACACGCCTTACCTGGTCCAGGCGCCGGCGCTGCAAGGCACCGGTCAATTGCCGAAATTCGAAGAAGACCTGTTCAAGATCGCGCGCGAAGGCGAGGCCGATCTGTACCTGATCCCGACCGCTGAAGTGTCGCTGACTAACATCGTCGCCGGCGAAATCGTCGATTCGAAACTGCTGCCGATCAAGTTCGTCGCCCATACGCCGTGCTTCCGCAGTGAAGCCGGTGCGTCGGGTCGCGATACCCGCGGCATGATTCGCCAGCACCAGTTCGACAAGGTCGAGATGGTCCAGATCGTTGAACCATCGACCTCGATGGAAGCGCTGGAAGGCCTGACCGCCAACGCCGAGAAAGTCCTGCAACTGCTGGAACTGCCTTATCGCACCCTTGCGCTGTGCACCGGCGACATGGGCTTCAGCGCCGTCAAGACCTACGACCTGGAAGTGTGGATCCCGAGCCAGGACAAATACCGCGAGATTTCGTCGTGCTCCAACTGCGGCGATTTCCAGGCCCGTCGCATGCAAGCGCGTTTCCGCAACCCGGAAACCGGCAAGCCTGAACTGGTTCACACCCTGAACGGTTCCGGTCTGGCGGTCGGTCGTACCCTCGTTGCCGTACTGGAAAACTACCAGCAGGCCGACGGTTCGATCCGTGTGCCGGACGTGCTGAAACCGTACATGGGTGGCCTCGAGGTCATCGGCTAAATGGACTATCTGCCGCTGTTTCACAACCTTCGCGGCAGTCGTGTGTTGGTCGTCGGTGGGGGGGAAATTGCCTTGCGCAAATCCCGCCTGCTGGCCGAAGCCGGTGCGCTGCTGCGGGTGGTTGCGCCTGAAATCGAACCGCAACTGCGCGAACTCGTTGCCGGCAGCGGTGGCGAGTGCCTGCTGCGTGGCTACGTCGAAGCGGATCTGGACGGTTGCGGGCTGATCATTGCCGCCACCGATGATGAACCGCTGAATGCACAAGTCTCCGCCGATGCTCATCGGCGTTGCGTGCCGGTCAACGTGGTGGATGCGCCAGCCTTGTGCAGCGTGATCTTCCCGGCGATCGTCGACCGTTCGCCATTGATCATCGCGGTTTCCAGTGGCGGCGATGCGCCGGTGCTGGCGCGGTTGATCCGCGCCAAGATCGAAACCTGGATTCCTTCCACCTACGGTCAACTGGCCGGTCTGGCTGCGCGTTTTCGCAGTCAGGTCAAAGGCCTGTTTCCGGATGTACAGCAGCGTCGGGCGTTCTGGGAAGATGTGTTCCAGGGCCCGATTGCCGACCGGCAACTGGCCGGGCAGGGCGCTGAAGCCGAGCGCATGATGCAGGCGAAAATCAGCGGTGAAGCGCCGGTTGCCACGGGTGAGGTATATCTGGTCGGTGCCGGGCCGGGTGATCCCGACCTGTTGACCTTCCGCGCCTTGCGCCTGATGCAGCAAGCCGATGTGGTGCTGTACGACCGGTTGGTGGCGCCGGCGATTCTCGATTTGTGCCGTCGTGATGCCGAGCGGGTCTACGTCGGCAAGCGTCGCGCCGATCACGCCGTGCCGCAGGATCAGATCAACCAGCAATTGGTGGACCTGGCCAAACAGGGCAAGCGCGTCGTGCGGTTGAAGGGCGGTGATCCGTTCATCTTCGGCCGTGGCGGTGAAGAGATCGAAGAACTGGCGGCCCATGGCATCCCGTTCCAGGTGGTGCCGGGCATCACGGCGGCCAGCGGTTGCGCGGCGTACGCCGGGATTCCGCTGACCCACCGCGATTACGCGCAGTCGGTGCGATTTGTCACCGGGCACCTGAAGGACGGTTCCACCGATTTGCCGTGGGGTGACCTGGTTGCGCCGGCGCAAACCCTGGTGTTCTACATGGGGCTGGTGGGCTTGCCGATCATTTGCGAGCAGTTGATCAAGCATGGTCGCGCAGCGGATACGCCGGCGGCGTTGATTCAGCAGGGCACCACGGTTAATCAGCGGGTGTTCACCGGCACCTTGGCCGATCTTCCACGATTGGTGGCGGAGCATGAAGTGCATGCGCCGACGCTGGTGATTGTTGGGGAAGTGGTGCAGTTGCGCGAGAAACTGGCGTGGTTTGAGGGTGCGCAGGCGCAAGTCTAGAGACCGCGTCGCCTTCTTCGCGGGCAAGCCTCGCTCCTACAGGGAACGTACAAATCCCTGTAGGAGCGAGGCTTGCCCGCGAAGAGGCCCTCAAAATTGATGCAAGGTCCAGATCAGGCGCTGTTCTTGCGCCAAACCCCTTTCCCACTCAACCGCGCCCGATCATGCGCCACGGTAAAGTCTTGCTCCGGCCCCTTCGGCACAACCCCGGTCGGGTTGATGGTCTTGTGACTGCCGTAGTAGTGGTTCTTGATGTGCTGAAAATCCACCGTCTCGGCAATCCCCGGCCACTGATAAATCTCGCGCAGCCAGTTCGACAGGTTCGGATAATCGGCAATCCGTCGCAGGTTGCACTTGAAGTGCCCGTGATACACCGCATCAAAGCGAATCAGCGTGGTAAACAGGCGAATGTCCGCTTCGGTCAGGTATTCGCCCACCAGATAACGATTGGCGTCTAACAGCTGTTCCAGTCGATCCAGTTCCGCAAACAACCCGTCGAACGCCTCTTCATAAGCCGTCTGCGATGTCGCGAACCCGGCGCGGTACACACCGTTGTTCACCGCCGGATAAATCCGCTCATTCAACGCATCGATCTCGCCGCGCAACGGCGCCGGATAGAAATCCAGGTCATTGCCGGTCAAGTCATCGAATGCGCCGTTGAACATGCGGATGATCTCCGCCGATTCATTGTTGACGATGCGATTCTGCTGCTTGTCCCAGAGCACCGGCACAGTGACGCGACCCGTGTAGTCGACGGTGTCGGCGGTATAGCGCTGGTGCATGAAGTTGAAGTGATCGAGCTTGTCGCCGGTCGAGCCGAAGTGCTTGTCGAAGGTCCAGCCGTTTTCCAGCATCAGCCAACTGACCACCGACACGTCGATCAGGCTTTCAAGGCCTTTGAGTTTGCGCAGGATCAGTGTGCGATGCGCCCACGGACAGGCGAGCGATACGTAGAGGTGATAACGATCCGCCTCGGCGGCAAAGCCACCCACACCGGTCGGGCCGGGCGTGCCGTCGGCCGTCAGCCAGTTTCGACGCTGCGCCTGTTCGCGCTGGAACGCGCCGTCCTTGCTGCTTTCGTACCACTGGTCATGCCAGCGACCTTCGACTAACAAACCCATGTTCAAGACTCCTCAACCGATAAGCGTTGGAGAGGAGTCTATTCCGATAGGTTCGATAAAAAAGCGCAAAGGTTGGGCGCTTATGATCGGTTAAATCGATCTGTCCCGTGCATCCCAATATTTCTGGGCTGTTTCGAAGGCGATTTCGCGAGGTTGGCCGAGGCCGCGTAGTGCGAGGGCTATGGTCGAGATCAGCGCCATTTGCGGATAACTGTCGACCACGTCACCGCGCCATACGGCTTTCAAATGTTCGGGATCGAGAGAGGCGGGTTTGACATGGCGTTGCGCTGAGAGCTGCGGCCATTCCTCATCCCAGCTCTCGCCGCCGGTGGTGCCGTACAAGTGGCTGTCGGTGTCGGGGTTGATCTCGATCTCGCCGCCATCGCCCTTGACCACGATCGCGGTGTCGCCGAGCAAGCCGCTGGCATCGCGATGCACCGCCTGGTAGCCGGGGTGGAAAATGCTTTGCAGGCCGCAGCGGGCGTTCAACGGATTGAGAATGCGCGTCAGGGAGTGGATCGGCGAGCGCAGGCCCAAGGTGTTGCGCAGGTCGATCATGCGTTGCAGTTGCGGCGCCCAATCCACCAGCGGCATGAACGCCAGGCCGCCGTTATCGAGCGCCGAGCCGACCTGCTGCCAGCTGCGGCACAACGGGATCTTCAGCTCATCCAGCAGTTGCTCGCTGTACAGCCGCCCGGCGGTGTGCGCGCCGCCGCCGTGCATGAAAATCCGCACGCCGTTTTGCGCCAGGCACTTGGCCGCCAGCAGATACCACGGCAGATGGCGTTTCTTGCCAGCGTAGGTTGGCCAATCCAGATCGACATTCAAGGCCGGTGGTTGCAAGCGCTCACGCAGGGCTTCGGTGAAGCCGGCCATTTCCTCGGCGCTTTCTTCCTTGTGCCGCAGCAGCATCAGAAACGCACCGAGCTGAGTGTCTTCGACCTTGTCGTCGAGCACCATGCCCATGGCTTCGCGGGCTTCCTCGCGGGTCAGGTCGCGGGCGCCGCGCTTGCCTTTGCCGAGGATCCGCACGAATTGGGCGAAGGGGTGTTCGGCGGGCGTTTCTAGAGTCAGCACTGGATAATCGGTCATAAGCAATTCGTCGGTTTGGGCAGGCCCGCCAGTTTCGCGGCGAGTTTGGCAGGGGTGCCTTTGAACAGTCGGTTCAGGTGCAGGCTGTTGCCTTTTTCCGGGCCGAGCTTCAACGCTGTGTACTTGATCAGCGGACGGGTGGCCGGGGACAGCTGGAACTCGGCGTAGAAGCTGCGCAGCAATTCGAGGATTTCCCAGTGTTCGGGGCTCAACTTGATGTCTTCGGCAGCGGCGAGGGCGCTGGCCACGTCGGCGGACCAGTCGCTCAGTTCAACCAGGAAACCGTCCTTGTCCAACTCGATGGCGCGGGCGCCGACCGTCAGTGCATTCATAACCAGCTGTTGACCTTGTCGTAGTGAATCGACAGTTCGACGAAGGCGGGATAATCGATCGCCTTGGCCGTATCCGGAACCTCCACCGCACGGGCCTGGGCGTCTTCGGCCAACACGAACAGCGTCGGGTTGCCGGCGATCAGTGCGCTGAAGGGCGCGGTGCCCGGTTGCAACGCATACACCGCGTCACCGGTCAGCAGCAGCGCATCGTTCGCGCCGATCAGGCGCAGGCAACTGCTCAGGCGGTCGTCGCCGAACGGGGAATGAGACAACACATGCAAAGTCGACATCAGAGGGTGATCACCTGGTCGTAACGGTCAATAAGGGCGGTGATTTCGTGGGCGGCCAGCACTTGGGCGTCCTCCAGCGACAAGCTGTCCGGGGCCAGGCCGCGCTCGGCGGCGCTGTCGCCACAGACGAACAGGTCTTCGACGCCGAACATCGGTAACGCTTGCAGGTTGGCGCTCAAGTCTTTTTGTTGCAGGGCCTTGGCGTCCTGTTTCGGCGCGAGCTGGAACACTCCGTCATCAAGAAACAGCAGGCCGATCGGCAGGTCGAAGGCACCACCGGCCAGCACGATGTCCAGTGCTTCGCGTGCGCTCGGCCCGGACCACGGCGCCTGACGGCTGATAATCAGCAAGGATGTAGGCATGTCACGCACCTCCGAAACAGATCAGTCGGTCGGCGTCCTGCACCGCGTCATGCAACTGACCGAGACCGGACAATTCCCACGGCGCGCCGACGGCGACCGCTTCGCGCTGATAACGCTGGGCCTCTTCGTCGTTCAACACGCCACGACGCAGGGCGGCGGCGATGCAGACGACGCCGTCCAGTTGATGCTCGGCAACAAAGGCGCGCCATTGCTTGGGCAGGTCCTGTTCATCCTGCGGCGTGACCACGCTGGCGGACGCGTTGTAGACGCCATCCTGATAGAAAAACAGCCGGACAATCTCATGCCCGCCGGCCAGCGCAGCCTGGGCGAACAGCAAGGCACGGCGCGAGGAGGGCGCATGGGCGGCGGAAAACAGCGCAATGGCGAACTTCATGACGGACTCGATCAGTAAAACTGCGGCCATGATAAGGCGTGGACCGAGTTGTCGCCATCGCCAGCAAGCTGGCTCCTACAGGAAAACCCCCTGTAGGAGCTGGCTTGCCAGCGATGGCGGTCTGTCTGCCGACATAAATGCTGGATGTGCTACGCCGCTCAACGCGGCATATACCCCAACTGCCAACGCCTTGGAATCCTCAACGACAGCACGCCAAGCGCCCCCGCCAGCAACCCGCTGACAAACAACGCCCTGAGTCCAAGATGATGCTCCAGCACCGCTCCCAGCACCGCGCCGGCAAACATTCCGGTCCAGGGGATCAACTGCACCCGCCAGCCATTGCGCCGCTCGCCGAGCATCCAGCGTCCCAGGCCGCGACCGAAGCGCGACAGGGCGCCCGTCACGTAAGTCAGGCCCACCGGCAAACCATTCACTTCTTCGACGGCGGCATTGAGCATGCCCATCGCGATGATCGCTGCCAGCAGCGCCGGCAATTGTTCGTCATAAGGCCAGGCCGCCGCCGCACACAGCAACATGGCGATGCACAACAACAAGGGCAGCGCGCGGCGCCCGCCGACACGGCTGACGACAATGCCCAAGGCGTTGCCGAGGATGAACGTGGCCACGAGCAGCAGCAGGCGCAGGGTCAGGCCCATGTCGCCGTCGCTGATCGCCACGGCGAGGCGGGTGGTGTTGCCGCTCATGAAGGAGACGAAATCGCCGCTGGCCATGAAGCCGATAGCGTCGGTCATGCCGGCGAGTACCGAGAGTGCGGCCACCAGCGACAGGCCGATGCGGCCGCGCCATTTCTGAGTGTGCAGATGCCCCGGACTGGCGCGGGTCGTGGAGGACGAAGGCAGCATCGGTGGCGGGATCCTTGTGCGGCGACGGTTATGGGATCAGACCATATAACTCGCAATACTCCAGCCAGTCCATCCCCGCCATCTCGGCCACTTCCCGGTGTACGTTCAGGCGTTGAGCTTCGTAGTCCTCCGGTGTCGCTGCGGTCAGTTGCAGGGTCAGCTCCCAGGCAAACAACCCCAGGCGTTCGGCCTCGGCTTCGAACGCTTCATGCAAGCGCTCGTCGCGAAACTGCGCTGCGGTTTCGCCCTTGGCCTGAGCCAGCAGCGGGTTGAGGTTGTCGAGTTCGTGGCGCAGTTCAGGTCGCTCATCGAGAAACTTCTGCAGTGCCTGCTCGTGTTGCTGTTCGGTTGCCGCCATGGTCGCTCCTTGAGAATGGGTTACACGGACTGCTTCTTGCTGGCCTTGGCCGCTGCGGCCAGGCATTCGAGGGCAAACTGCTCGCAGTAGGTCATCTGGATCGGCGTGGTTTCGCCCTTGACGGTGCGTTCGCCGTCGAGAATGTAACGGATCCGCTTGTCGGTGACGCCGATTCGCTTGGCGATCCAGGAAGGCGTCTGGCCGATCTGGCTGATCAGCTTGTCGGCATATTCAACAGTCGGTTTGTAGAGTTCGGCGTTGGGTGTCATGGACGTTCCAGAAAAAATGAGCCCGAAAACAGGGGCGATGCAGCGGTTGGCGCGACAGGGTGCGCGAATCGTTGCGCGGTGTCGCGGTATAAATGAAGTAAAGCAGAACGATACGCCGGCCCACGGTGATACAGTCCGCTTTTTCTTGATGAGCACACGCAATGCGAATTCTGATGGTGGCGCTGGCCGCAACGTTGCTGGCGGGATGCGCCGGTTCGGTGATGAACGATGCCCGCACGGGCACCCCGTACAAGACCCTGACTTCGGACAAACCGGAAAAAGTCGTCGCCCAGTGCGTGCAGTTCGCCTGGCAGGACGAGGCAGTATTCGGCGTCGATGCGGGCGCGTATTTGCAGCCGGGCAAGAAGGGCGGGTCTACCGTTTACACGCGTTCGGCGGAGTCCTTTGTGGACGTGACCACCGATGCGTCAGGGACGGCGTTGAGTTACTACGCGCAGCATGACGACTTTGTCGCCAAGCGCCGTTTGGCGGCGCTGGCGACCTGCCTTTGATCTTTTGAACACCGCAATACCCCTTTGTAGGAGCCGGCTTGCTGGCGATGGTGTGTCAGCTACAGAGATGTCGACTGACACACCATCGCCAGCAAGCCGGCTCCTACAGGGTTGTGTGTAGTCAGTCAGAGGCGCTTCTGGAAAAAGAAGCGCTTGTGCCCCGGCGGGTAGTCAACGATCTGCCCCAACTCGCTGAACCCCAGCTTCTTGTAGAACTCCGGCGCCTGAAAGTCGAAGGTGTCCAGCCAGATCCCCACGCATTCCTTCTCCCGCGCCAGGTCCTCGGCCATCTGCATCAGTCTGGAGCCGATGCCTTGCCCTCGGCCCTGTTCCGGCACCGACAGCAATTCGATAAACAACCATTGATAGAAAAACCGGCCGTACAGCCCGCCGAGAATTTCGCCCTGGTCATTGCGCACCAGCAGGGCCAGCGGTTGCGCTTTGCCGTCCCCCGCTTGGGCGACGTTGTAGGCCCGCAACGGTGCAAGGATCGCCTCGCGATCTTCCGGTGTCGGGTTGTGCGACTGTTCGATGCTGAGTGTCATCGGCTACATCCTTATGGCAGTGATGCACGAGCGTATCCGGGTCGCGACGATTGTTCTATCCCTCGTTATTCAGAGGAACCGTCGCCAGCGCGCAGATGTCTAGCCTTTACAGCGTCATTCCAGAACGCGGCCGATGAGGATTGCCAATGAACATTTTCGAAGCCTTGCGCGAAAGCCATGACCGCCAACGCACCTACGCCGTCGCATTGGTCAAGACCAGCGGCGACACCCCGGAGCGCGTTGAAGCCTACAAGCAGCTCAAGTCCGAACTCCAGGCACACGAAACCGCAGAAGAGCGGCATTTTTATATCCCGCTGATGGAGTTCGACAACGGTGTCGACCTCAGTCGCCACGCGATTTCGGAACATCACGAGATGGACGAAATGATGGAAGAACTCGACGAGACCGAGATGTCCAGCCCGGCCTG
Organism: Pseudomonas sp. GM60; assembly: GCF_000282415.1. NCBI lineage: Bacteria > Pseudomonadati > Pseudomonadota > Gammaproteobacteria > Pseudomonadales > Pseudomonadaceae > Pseudomonas > Pseudomonas sp. GM60. The sequence continues at coordinate 39,936 of NZ_AKJI01000056.1, read as the reverse complement.
GCTGGCGACCGCGAAGAAGCTCTCCGAGAAGGTCCATCACCATCTGAAGGAGGAAGAGCAGAAGTTCTTCCAGATGGCCGGCAAGCTGCTCGACGACCAGCAAAAAGAAACGCTCGCCAGGCAATATGAGAAGGAATACAAGGCTCAACTTTCGTGAGGGCCTTCGTCTAAGATGGGCGTTTTCTGACGAAATAAGGATGCGTTGCCATGCCGAACACAGCCGAGCGGGTCAACATCGTCGAGTCCCAGGTGTTGTCCCACGACTGGTATCTGCTGAAGAAAATCACCTTCGATTACCAGCGCAACAACGGCGAATGGCAACGCCAGACTCGCGAGGTCTACGACCGTGGCAATGGTGCGGCGATTCTGCTGTTCAACCGCGAGAAGAAAACCGTCGTACTGACCCGGCAGTTCCGCTTGCCGGTGTTCGTCAACGGTCACGACGGTCTGTTGATCGAGGTGGCTGCGGGATTGCTCGAAGGCGCCGCGCCCGAAGAACGCATCCGCGATGAAGCGGAGGAAGAAACCGGTTATCGCGTGCACCATGTGCAGAAGGTGTTCGAGGCCTACATGAGCCCCGGCTCGGTGACAGAAAAACTGCATTTCTTCATCGCCGAATACGATGCTTCATCGAAAGTCGGCGAGGGCGGCGGGCTCGAAGAAGAGACCGAAGAACTGGAAGTGCTGGAGTGGCCGTTCGAGGCCGCACTGGAAGCGTTTTATCGCGGGGAGATCTGCGACGCGAAGACCATCATGCTGCTGCAGTACGCCGCCATGAAAAATATATTCACCTGAGCACGCAATCCCCTGTAGGAGCGAAGCTTGCTCGCGAAGGTGTGTCAGCAACGGTGCTGTCGCCTGACACACCTTCGCGAGCAAGCTTCGCTCCTACATAAAGCAAGGTCAAAAGCCTTCGAAACGTCCGGTTTTACCTCGGCCGCCTTCCAGCGTCAGCAATAATTCCTTCGCCTCAAGCCCACCCGCAAACCCGGTCAATTTCCCCGACGCGCCGATCACCCGATGGCACGGCGCAATAATCGAGATCGGGTTCTTGCCATTCGCCGCGCCCACTGCACGCACTGCGCTCGGGTTGCCGATCTGCTCGGCAATCTGGCTATAGCTGCGCGTTTCGCCAAACGGAATGGTCAGCAGGGCCTGCCACACCTTTTTCTGAAAGTCCGTCCCGGCAAAATCCAGTTCCAGGTCGAAGCGGTTTCGTGTACCGGCGAAGTATTCCTGCAACTGTTGAACCGCGCGCACCAGGACCGGGTTGTCCGCCGCCTCACTCATCGGCCCGAGCCGTACGCGATTCGGTTTGTCGTTTTCCCAGAGGATGGCCGCCAGTCTCGAACCGTTCGCAACCAGCTTCAACTCGCCGACCGGCGACGCCATGGTGGTGAAGGTGTAACTCATGCGGGCGGACTCCGAAAACAGGTGAGCAGGCGGCAAGCATACTGCCTCGACGGAGAGGCGCAATACGCAATCCCGACCATACTGCGTACTGCTCTTGAAACGTTTTCTCTGTTTTTTTACCGACCCTAAAAACAAAAAGAGACCGACTCATGAAGTTCGAACCTTTTGCCAAATCGCTCATCGCGACTTCATTGGCACTCAGTTGCCTGGCGGCTCACGCCGCTTCCGTCGCCCCCGTTGCAGCCGAAAACGGCATGGTGGTCACTGCCCAGCATCTGGCCAGTCATGTGGGCGTCGATGTGCTCAAGAACGGTGGTAACGCCGTCGATGCCGCCGTCGCGGTCGGGTATGCGCTGGCGGTGGTGTATCCCGCGGCAGGTAATCTGGGCGGCGGTGGTTTCATGACCATTCAACTGGCGGACGGGCGCAAGACCTTCCTCGACTTCCGCGAAAAAGCCCCGCTGGCCGCCACTGCCGACATGTACCTCGACAAAGAGGGCAACGTCGTCCCGGACCTCAGCACCCGTGGTCATCTGGCGGTCGGCGTGCCGGGCACCGTGTCCGGCATGGAACTGGCGCTGAAAACCTACGGCACCAAACCGCGCAAGGAAGTGATCGCCCCGGCGATCAAACTCGCTGAAGAGGGCTTTGTGCTGGAGCAGGGCGATGTCGATTTGCTGGAGTCCGCCACCGACGTCTTCAAAAAGGACATGAAAGATTCCGGCTCGATCTTCCTGAGCAACGGCGAGCCGATGCAGGTCGGCCAGAAACTGGTGCAAAAAGACCTGGGCAAAACCCTGCGGGAAATCTCCGAGAAGGGCACCGACGGTTTCTATAAGGGCTGGGTCGCTGACGCGATCGTCACCTCCAGCCAGGCCAACAAAGGCATCATCACCCAGGCCGACCTCGACAAATACAAGACCCGCGAACTGGCCCCCATCGAGTGCGATTACCGTGGCTACCACGTGGTCTCGGCACCACCGCCAAGCTCCGGCGGCGTAGTGATCTGCGGGATCATGAACATCCTCGACGGCTACCCGATGAAAGACCTGGGGTACCGCTCGGCGCAGGGTATGCATTACCAGATCGAAGCCATGCGCCACGCGTATGTCGACCGCAACAGCTACCTCGGCGACCCGGACTTCGTGAAAAATCCGATCGCCCATTTGCTGGATAAAAACTACGCGAGCAAAATCCGCGCTGCCATCAATCCGCAAAAGGCCGGCGTGTCCCGCGAGCTCAAACCCGGCGTCGCGCCGCACGAAGGCAGCAACACCACTCATTACTCCATCGTCGATAAATGGGGCAACGCGGTGTCGGTGACCTACACCTTGAACGACTGGTTTGGCGCCGGGGTCATGGCCAGCAAAACCGGGGTCATCCTCAACGACGAGATGGACGACTTTACCTCGAAAATCGGCGTGCCGAACATGTACGGTCTGGTGCAAGGGGAGGCCAACGCCATCGCGCCGGGCAAGGCGCCGCTGTCGTCCATGAGCCCGACCATCGTTACCAAGGACGGCAAAGTCGTGATGGTCGTCGGCACCCCAGGCGGCAGCCGCATCATCACCGCGACCTTGCTGACCATCCTCAACGTGATCGACTACGGCATGAACATCCAGGAAGCGGTGGATGCACCGCGTTTCCATCAGCAATGGTTGCCGGAAGAAACCAACCTGGAAGCGTTCACCACCAGTCCGGACACGGTGAAACTGCTTGAAAGTTGGGGCCACAAGTTTGCAGGGCCGCAGGATGCCAACCATATCGCCGCGATTCTGGTCGGGGCGCCGTCGCTGGAAGGTAAACCGGTGGGCAAAAACCGTTTCTACGGAGCGAACGATCCGCGTCGTAACACCGGGTTGTCTCTCGGTTATTGAGGGTTGTGTTTGGAAGGGGACGGATTTAGTTTCTGTCCCCAGATCCAACGACAGATCAAGGATGGAACCATGACCACCGCAATGTTGATCATCGATGTCCAGCAAGCACTTTGCACGGGCGAGTACGAGTGCTTCGAAATCTCACGTGTCATCGACACCATTAACGGGCTCGGCGCCCGTGCCCGAAAGGCCGGGATTCCGGTGGTGCTGATCCAGCATGAGGAGACAGGCAGTCCGCTGGCGTATAACGCTGACGGCTGGCAACTGGCCGAGGGGCTGGAAACCTCGCCCAAGGATTGGCACGTACGCAAGACCACACCGGATTCGTTCTACCAGACCAACCTGCAAAAGCTGCTGCCGGTGCAGGATTTCGAACGCCTGGTCATCTGCGGTTTGCAAACCGACTATTGCGTCAACGCCACAGTGCGTCAGGCGCTGCAACTGGGGTACGACGTGGTGCTGGCGGCTGACGCTCACTCCACGGTCGACAACGGCAACATCCCCGCCGAAGACATCATCGCCGAGCACAACAAGGACCTGGCGCATTTGACCGGTTCAGTGGCGCGGATCGACGTGATACCCGCGGCGGACATCACCTTCTAGCACCCATGATGACGGGCCCCGCCCAACCCTGTAGGAGCCCGGCTTGCCGGCGATGGCGATTTCACGGACGCCATCGCCAGCAAGCCGGCTCCTACGGATCGCGGGATGTCCGGGATGGCGGGTTCACCCAAAACCTGTAGGAGCCGGCTTGCTGGCGATGGCGATTTCACGGACGCCTTCGCCGGCAAGCCGGGCTCCTACGGATTGGGGTGCGTCCCCATCGATTTTTTCTAATCGAAAACCTGCAATTCATCGGCGATCCGGTCGAACAGCGCCCGGTCGGATGTATCGGACAGGTAGATCGTGGGGGTGGGTTCGCTCATGTTGGCCTCCGGTAAGTCCCGCGACTTTACGTCAGCCGCAAACCCTGTGGCGAGGAAGCAGATCCAATCTCTGAGTGGGGGGATGTGCAGAGGCTTGAACTCAATCTACACTTAAGAACCGTTCTCTGTTGCGGTTAAATTTCAATACCTTTTCTTTGAGGGAGGCAAGCTCCTGGTGGATGCCCTTGTGCTGCTTTTTAACGGCCTGACCGAGTGGGTGATCGAGCCCGTCACTCGCCAGTTCCTGGGCCTTTTCGATCTGAACGGGCGCATGGGTGTACTGTTTCTGTTCTCGTCTTACAGCATCGCTTACGCCCTGTTCCGGTTCAGGAAACATCGAGGTCTCACCGACGCGCAGTCGTTCGGGCAGTTCATCGGCGGGCGTCGGGTGTATTTCCATCGTTCGGCGTTGCTCGATTACCGCTACTACTTCGTGCGGGCGATTCTGAAAGTGGCGTTGGTGTTGCCGATTGTCGGTCTGGTGGACCCGCTCGTCCTGCGCTCCGGAGACTACATCGCCTTTTTCACCAACCTGTGGGGCGCGCGGGTGCAAGTGGAGCAGAATCTTTCACTGTCCTTGCTCTACGGGCTGGGCGTTTTTCTGGTGAAAGACTTCATGGCCTACTGGGCGCACCGCGCCTTCCATTCCAAATGGCTGTGGGCATTCCACAAGGTCCATCATTCGGCGTCGGTGCTGGTTCCAGCGACCGCCAGCCGGGTTCATTTCGTGGAAAAGATTGTCGAAAAGCTCTCGACGATTATCGGCATCGGCGCCTATGCCGGCGTCTTCTGGTACGCCTGCGGCGGCGAGATCAGCCGCTATACTTTGTTCGGCGTGACCTGGCTGGTGTTCATCCTCAACGGGCTGGTGGGAAACCTGCGTCACAGTCATGTCTGGCTGTCGTTCGGCCCGGTGTTCGAACATGTGCTGAACAGCCCGGCCCAGCACCAGATTCATCACAGCGACGCACCGCACCATTTCAACAAGAACTTCAGCATCAACCTGTCACTGTGGGACTGGATGTTCGGCACGCTCTACGTCACCACGTCGAAACCCGAAGCCCTGCGGTTCGGCACCGGTGAGCAGGATTCTGAGCGTTACCTGACGGTTTACAGCCTGATCGTCACGCCGTTTGTGGACATTGCCCGCAGGATCCGTTCGACCAAACGACCTGATCGTTCGCGGGCGCCCTTGCGAACAATCCAGAATGCGTTAGCAGAAGTGGAGGTGAGACATGACAACTGATTCCGCAGAAAAAGAGTCTGTCAAAGAAGCCGTCAAACACTATGTCGAGGGTATGGTCTTCGCTGACGAAGCCTCGTTGCGAAAGGCATTTCATCCGTCGTGTCGCATCATCGGTCACTTCCAAAAAGCGCTTGAATGGCTGTCCCTTGATGAGTTTGTCGACGCGATCAAAACCGAAGGCCCGGCAGCAAAAGAGGTGAAGCCTTTTTGGGAAGTGATTGACCTGGACATAACAGGCGACGCCGCCGCCGTAAAAATCATCGATGATTATGCAGGGATGAGGTTTACCGATTACCTGTCGTTACTGAAGATCGATGATCGCTGGGTCATCATCAACAAGCTGTACTACTACCATGAGTCGTGAACCGCACGGAGACCATTGAGATGGATGTTCAGGTACATCGCGCCGACGCAACGCACATCGATCAAGTCGCCAGCCTCTTCGACGCCTATCGGGGTTTCTATGGTCAGCCTTCGAACCTGAATCAGTCCCGCCACTTTATCGCCGAGCGCATTGCCCGGGATGAATCCGTGATCTTCTGCGCCCGGGACACCGACGGCGAAGCGCTGGGGTTCGTCCAGTTGTTCCCGACCTTTTCGTCTATCGACGCGCATCGCACCTGGCTGCTCGGCGACCTGTTCACCGCGCCTGCCGCCCGAGGACGCGGGGTCGCAACGCGGCTGATGAACACCGCGCGCGACTTCGCGGTGTTGAGCGGCGCCAAAGGCCTGGTGCTGGAAACCGCCACGGACAATCACGGTGCGCAGCGGTTGTATGAAGCCTTGGGCTATGTGCGCGATACGGGTTACTACACCTATTGCCTGGATTTGAAGCAGGGCTGACCGATCACCGCGCCGGCAGGTTCCAGCGCTCGCGAACGTGCTCGTATTGCGCCTCGGGCATTTGCACCAGCAGGGGAGACTGTTGCGGATCGAGCCAGTCGAACAATCGGCTGATGTCTGCCTGATCCATGGCCGTGCAACCCGCCGTCGGCGATGTCGGGCTACGCCAGATGTGGAAAAAGATGCACGAGCCCGAGGCGGGGGACGCCGGTGTGTTGTGCTCGATGACAATGCCTTTGCGATAGCCTTCTTCGCTGCGCATGCGTTCTGAGCTGTTCCAGTCCTTGGGCATCGCCGCGCCGTCGACCAGGGTGTTGTAGTGTCCGGAATGGCTGTCGTCCACGCATTCGGTGGTCGCTGTCAGGGCGAGGTAGGGCAGTTTCGTGTCGGCCCTGGTCTCGTAACCGAACGCTGTTCCCAGCTTGAAAATCCCGGCCGGGGCTTTTCCATCGCCTTCGTGTTTGACGGGTTCTGCACCTGGCTCAACGTTGTCCAACCCTTTGCCCCAAGCCATGCCGTTTTTGCCGACCACCACCGCAAACGCCTCGCCATATTTGCGGAAGGTGTTCCCGTCGCGTTCATAGCGCTGGGCGCTGCCTTGCAGGTCATCCCAGTTTTTTGTGGTGACCACAATCAGCTGATGGCTGGTGTCGAGTGCTGCGTTGGCGTCGAGCGGCGTAATGGGGAAATCCATCACGTTGTTCGGTGCCTGTGCGCTGCCATAAGTGAAGTGCCACCATTCTTTCGAGTACCCGGAGAAACCCTCTTTTGCCATGGCGCTGCCGAGCCGCTGGCGATTGTCCTGCGCGGTCGCATTGATCGTCGGGTTGGCGGTATGCGCCCGCTCATCGAAGCAATCGAAGCCGGTGCCCATGTCGAGTGCGCCGTCATGCCAGCGCTGATCGTAGGGGGCGGTGCAATCGACCTGCGTGGCCGAGGGCGTCCAGGCGCTGGCGGGCAACGCCTTGGGCCCGGTGAGTGTCAGGTCCACGGTCGAGCCTCTGGAGTGATTCGACACTCGCGCCACATACCCCAGGCGCCAGAAGTCCTGCTTGTCCACACGCGGGTAGAACTCGGCCTTACGTGGGTCGCCCGGTTCGGTGGCAAAGCGGCCCATATCGGCCACCGCCCGATTCGGGCGATAACAATCAAACACCTTCAAACCGTAGCCTTGCGCACGCAACGACGCTTGTACCCGGGCGAGCGCCCTGGCGGCGTCCAGCGTCAACAGACATTCGGTGGCGGCATAACCGTCGAGTGGGTGACCGGTGAAGTTGTGGGCGCTGGCGTAGCGAATGTCTTGCTCGATGCTCGGATCAATCGCGCGCAGATAGACCATGTGCCCCGGCCGCGGCTCGGCACTGGACATGCCCGCTATGACGCTGCCCAGCAACAGCAGCGATTGCAGCCAGGGGCGGGCGATGGTGCGAAGAGGGCGCATGCGATGTCTCCAGAATGCCGGGTACGCAATGAACGGGGGAAAGGTAGCAGACTGAGGTGAGGGGGACTGACCTCAGTCAGTATTTCCGGGGCACCACGTTAATCTCGTACAGATCATGCGGAGCATAAATCCAAGATGCAGGATCATCGCCCAAATCCGACGCTTAATCTGGAGTATTGCGCCGATCGCCCGATATTCATGGACTTCTTGCAACAGGCACAGCGCTCGCCTGACGCCATTGCGGTCGTCTCTCACGACGCGACGTGCAGTTATCGTCAGCTTGAACAGATAAGCCATGGCATTGCGTCCTTCCTGAAGGTCAATGGCGCGACCGAATCCGACCGGGTGGTGATTGTTTCCAATCGCTGGTCAGGTTGGTGGCCTATCCGTTGCTGCGATGATGGCGGCTGGCGGTTTCGCCCTTTCGTTCGGTGCCTCGCTGTGGCTCGGCATGCTCTCGAGGGGGGCGCTCAGATCAAAAGCTGAAGGCGAGCTAACGCTCGGCCTGATGAGTGGTGAAAATCAAAAGCACACACCGATCCCTTGTAGGAGCCGGCTTGCTGGCGATGGCGGTGGGTCAGTCACCTGTTTACTGATTGGACGGACGCTATCGCCAGCAAGCCGGCTCCTACAGTTGATTGGTGTAGCCAGTCCGTTTTAGGTGCCGCCCCGGCCATGGATCGGTGCGCAGTTTAAGATCGATATCACCAGCGCTTTTGAGTTGCATCAACCTTCACGCTTGATGATGGGGTGGCAAAAAAAACACGGGTTACGCTGGTCGTTGCAGCGGGAACTTCAGGCTGCCGGGCAGGTCAGTTGGGGCCCTGTATCGAGTGCTGTGGTCGGTTGTACGATCGTGCCACGAGAGATCAATCGAGTTCGCCCGCTGATGCCAACCAAACGTTTTCTGACAGGTTTCATTCTGGTGTTCTGCGCCAGCGCGTCGCTTTATTCGGTGGCTGCTGAGCGAAGAGCCACAGCGCAAAGCAACAGCGCATCAACCACCCTGATCGAAACGGCCTCGCGGCAGTATGAAAATGGCCAGTTGGACCAGGCTGCTGCCACGCTGGAGCGAGCCCTGCATATCCAGCCGAACAATCCCGCGACGCTGCATTACCTCGGTGTGTTGCGTCTTCAGCAGGGGCAGTACCAGCAGGCTGAAAACTTGGCGATGCGCTCTAACATTCGGGTGGGGCGTAACGTCGAGTTACGTAACCGCAACTTGCAATTGATACAGGCTGCGCAGCAGGCCCAGGCTTTCGGTATCCCACCCAGTGCCAACGTAGACAGGGTTGCCGTACTGAACAAACCGGAAGCGGAGACCCAAAGGCGCAGCGAAGAAGAAATCAGCATTGCTGAACAACCTGCTCAGAATGCTGGGCGCGACGCTGGCAGCTTCGTTCGCGCAGAGGCAGCGCCGGCATTGGACTCGCCTATGGTTGGCAGGCCGGGGCCCGAAGGAAACATGCAAATGGCTTCCACCGAGCCTGCGGGTACAAACGATGCGGTCGAGATACCCCGGGGCCATTGGCCGCCGCCGGGTAAATGCCGAATCTGGTTCCCGGATCGCCCACCGGGGCATCAGCCCGCACCCGGAAAATGCAAGAAGCTGCGACATCGGGTTCCGCCAGGGGCCTATTTGGTCCGTGGTTGAGCTGGGCGTCCGTATATGGACTCATCAGGTTCCCTTCTTCCTTGAGGACAGACGGGTGAGCCATTCACTGCATTTGCCATCACCGATGGAGGGCCAAAACCCTCAATCTCGAATCGCTGAATCCTGGTCGATGGCACGTTGAAAACGCTGCTGCGAACAAACTGAAAATCTGCCTTTCCAGCGCTTGACCTTAAAGTTCAGTTTAACGTTAAGGTGATTTCAAGCCGGCCTCAGAAGCCGGCCCTGGCTGACGCCATCAAGCAGATGCAATCACCTGGAGAGAGACAGATTGAAACTCGCAAGCGCCGTTTTAACAGGATTGCTGTTCAACACGTTCGCCAACCATGCGTTGGCGGGGACGCCTGAAATGCCCAGCCCGACCAACACAACCATGATCGATATCGCCGGTCACCAGGTGCCCGTCGTCAAGGGCGGTTTGTACGATCGCTTTCGCTCCAACCCTCCTTTGTCGGTGATTGCAGCAGAAGTACCGGGCGTTGATTTGGGCTGGTTCAAAGGGTTGGAGAAGAACAAGGTCGACATAGGCTTTGAATCGTTCTCCCCAAACTTTTACTACCAGAACAGTCGCGTAACGGCTGTCTATACGGCAGATCTGGACAAGCTCCGGGCACTGATGCCACCCGAAGTGTTGGCAGCCGCCCAGCCTCTGCAAATCTGGCCCGGTCGAGGCTTGATTGCGTTTACCGCATACACCTATGAGCACTGCGATAACGACGCCTATAACGAAGTCGCGGTGTCGATCATCACCAACAAACCGGGCAAAGCCAATCTGGGGCCGTTCACGCTGATTGGCCAGTCGATGTCTGGAGACTTCTGGGGTTATGTACTCAAGTTGCCGGTCAATACAGAGCTTGCGAGGGTTCGTGGTGTCGTCGGTTACAACCTGCCGAAATGGCTGACGGGGATTGACCGCAAAGAAGATGCCCAATCGGTGGTCTATGACATTACCGATAGCGAGACCGGCAAAGTGGACGTGTCCTTCAAAGCGCAGAAGCTCGACGACCTGTCCAGTGACGTCGATATCGTCACCAGCAGTTTCACCAATCTCGATCACCAAGGCCGGCTAGCCTATGGGTATGCTGTTTCCCGCCAGCTCAGCCACGGCTCCAGCAGAAACGAAGATTCGGCAACCCTCACGCTGGGTGACGGCAGCCTGTCGAACTACATCCGCTCCTTGAAACTGGGGAAAATGATGAAGTACGAATACGTGCCAGCATTCCAAAGTGCGCTCTACGCGCCGAAGCCATTAGCGGCACTGGCTGACACGCACTAACTAAACCTGCCGGCAAAAATCTGTCAGGCCTCATAAGCCTGACAGGTGACGCCTTACTTGGACGATGCGGTATCACGGCCGCGCGGTGCTGCCGCCACACCTTCCTCTCGCAGACGATGCAATAACAACTGCGTGTTGTCCACGCAACCCATGCCTTCCGGCTTGCTTTCAATGCCCTCGATAACCAGAAGAAGTTGCGCTTTATTCTGGGCCAGCCGTTGCTGCAGGACTTCGATTTCCTCAACCTTGCGTTTGAGCCCGCTGAGCAACTCTTCATGCTGCCAACCGTTCGCATTCATCGGCAGTAATTGTCGGATTTCTTCCAATGAAAAACCCGCCGCCTGGGCGCCCGTGATGATCTCCAGAACCCACTCTGTGTCAGGGGCGTAGTCCCGATACCCATTGGCTTTGCGCACGACAGATTTAATCAGGCCGCTTGCTTCGTAGAAACGAATACGTGAAGGCGCCAATCCGCTGATTTTCGCCAGTTCGCCTATTCTCATATTCCCCCCAGAAAACCATTGACCTTAAAGTTGACTTTAAACCTAAAGTGATTTGGTGGCCAAGCGGCGCGGATGTCATGCGTTGCTCAAACGCCATGGAATGCAGGGATAGGCGAAAGCCAGACCAGGACCCGTCTCAGAACCGCCTATGGGGTGGGCTGCACTTGTTCAACAAGGGGCACGATCAGTACACGATTCTGGTCATGGCCTCCATTTCATTCGGGAGATGCGAACATGGGTTATGTCACTACGCAGGACGGTGTTGAGATCTTTTATAAAGACTGGGGACCACGCGATGCCCCCGTGGTCTTTTTCCATCACGGATGGCCGCTCAGCGCGGACGACTGGGATGCGCAAATGCTATTTTTCCTGGCGAACGGCTACCGGGTGGTTGCACACGACCGACGCGGTCATGGGCGATCTAGCCAGGTCTGGGACGGGCACGACATGGATCACTATGCCGATGACGTCGCGGCCGTAGTCGATCATCTTGGCGTGCAGGGCGCAGCCCATGTGGGGCACTCCACCGGCGGTGGTGAAGTCATTCATTACATTGCTCGCCACGGCGAAGACCGAGTGTCCAAGGCCGCCATCATCAGCGCCGTGCCTCCGCTGATGGTTCAGACCCCGGCTAATCCAGGTGGCTTGCCGAAGTCGGTTTTCGATGACTTGCAGGCACAGCTCAAAGCCAACCGTGCACAGTTCTACCACGACGTTCCAGCGGGACCTTTCTACGGTTACAACCGCCCGGGCGCCAAACCGTCTGAAGGCATCATCCTGAACTGGTGGCGCCAAGGCATGATGGGCTGTGCAAAGGCACATTACGACGGGATCGTAGCCTTTTCCCAGACCGACTTTACCGACGATCTGAAGAGCATCAAGATCCCCGTGCTGGTGATGCATGGTGATGATGATCAGATCGTGCCTTATGAAAACTCCGGGCCCTTGTCAGCCAGACTCTTGCAGAACAGCACGCTGAAAACCTACTCGGGCTACCCACACGGAATGCCTACAACGAACGCCGATACGATCAACGCCGATTTGCTCGCTTTCCTGCGAGGTTAGGCAACCGGGGGAGGGCGGGTAAAAATCCTGCCCTTACCTTTTCTGAAGTCACTGGAACGACGCGTTTCAGATTCGGTTGAATGCGTAAAAGCTGTGCGAACCAAGTTTCCATTTTTGGTCGATTGCTGCCAGCCACCAAGGACTGCTGTCAACCCAAAGCAGACGCTGATGACCCATACCACTTGACCGTATTCCTTCTCGCTCGGGCGAGTTCCTGATTCTTACAGCTCATGTGTATTGAATGCGCCACCAAGGTGGAGGCTTTGCAGAGCTGTTGCCAACTCGTTTGCAGAGGTTGTGATCGCCGATTGTCACCTTACCGCCCATCAGCATTTGACCGGAGGAACCGTGACACCGACTCCTCCGGCCATGAGCGGTGAATTAGTCGCCAAATGCTTCCATCAGCACTTGAACCAACTGGCCGCCCTCTGGCGTAGCCCAACTGCCTGCTAATTCAGCAATTAGCTGGTTGGTGGTGGTAAGTGTTACACCGGCTTTATCCATGCGGCGCAAGGCTATGTCATCAGCCATGGCGGTAGGCGAAGCACCACCGTCAGCCACGACCTGAACCTCGAAACCATCGCGTACCAGCGACAGCGCCGGATACACCGTGCAGACGTCGTTGGTTACGCCAGCGATGATGAGTTTTTTACGACCTGTAGCTTTCACCGCAGCGGCGAAGTTTTCGTCGTCCATTGCATTGACGATGCCCAGCCGTTTGATGCGACCGGCAAATTCGGTCGGGAGGATCTCTTCCAGCTCGCTCAGCAATGGCCCTTGGGCGTGCTCTTCCATGCTGGAGGTCAGCACCACAGGGAGCTTAGGGATGCGAGCGGCTTTGGCCAGCATCAGCGCGTTGCGTTTGAGTTCTTCAAAGGGCATGGATTTCGCCCACCCCATGGTGCCGACCTGATGGTCGATCAGCAGGAGGGCAGCATTGTCGGCACTGAAATTTTCGTACGTCATGGTCTTTCTCCTAGGGATTATTTGGGGTACATCACCCCGGTTGGGGATTATTTGCATCAATTGGCAGCTTGCAGCTTTCCGAATGAGCCGCGCTGGTATCCGGAGACCGCCTTGACCAAAGCGCTTGCGGAGGCAAGCGCCAGTGGCCCTTGCCAAAACACAGGCTGGTTCAGCGGAACGCCGGAAAACATTACTGCCTTGGCGTTACCCTTGTTTGCAGCCAGGGTCACGACCCGATCTGCCGTTTGTGGCAGGTTTACGGCAGCCTTCGGCTCACCCAGATCGAAAGGTTGGCCGTCCACCGAAGTCTCGCCATCGATGGGCATCACAAAGGCGATGTGGCCTTCTGGAACCGAGATCGAGACTTCACTGCCGGCTTCTAGCGAGATATCCAAAAGACGGACTTCTGTAGGCGTTGCCAGGGGAGACACTGCTCCCTCGAAGCTGCCCAGCGGTACACGAATCTTTGCCCCTGATTTGTAGATAACGGGCACGTCCTGAGTTTCCAGGCTCAACACAAATGGCACGTCGCCCTGTTTCTGCTCCGGCAAGTTGATGAAGATCTGAAGCATGTGGACGGTCTTGCCGGGCTCTGCCGGAACCTCTTCATGCACAATGCCTTGTCCTGCTGCCGTCCAGTGCAGCCCACCCGGTTGAATCAAGTTGCGGTTGCCCAGCGAATCTCGGTTGTCGATACCTGTTTCTGAATCCAGAAACAGGTAAGAGACCGCTGAAAAACCTGCATGAGGGTGTGGGGGGAACGTCGGCCCGTTGATCCAGGCATGGTCAACACCCAGAAATGGATCGATAGGTTTTGCGTGCTGGTCGCCACGCAGGTTGAAGGCCCTGAATTGGCTGCCGTGGTTCATGCGCTGCAAACGTGCACTGGATGACATGACGGTCTCCTTATGCCCCTTCGGACATGGCTGGATAGTCGATGTAGCCTTCCGCACCAGGGGCGTAGAAGAGGTCTTTGTTCGGTACATTCAACTCAGCACCGACAAGGAAGCGATTCGGCAAATCCGGGTTGGCGAGGAACGCGCCGCCGAATACGGCAGCATCGGCTTTGCCCCCGGCAATCAGGGACTGAGCGCTGTCTTTGGTCTGGCCACTACCGATCAGGTAGCTGCCGTCGAACAGAGGGCGAAGGGCTGCGTGGTAATCGAACTTGGCACCAAACAGGGCCACGTGCAGGTATGCCAGTTCAAGATCGCGCAATTGCGAGACCAGGTAGGTGTAGGTTTCCTGCGGATTGGCGTCGACGATGTCATTGAAGTTCATCTCCGGAGAAATCTTGATGCCTACGCGATCACCACCCACTTCGTCGACCATGGCGGCGAGCACTTCCAGAACGAATCGGGCGCGGTTTTCGACCGAGCCACCGTATTGATCGTCGCGCTGGTTGCTGCCAGTGGAAAGAAATTGCTCTGGCAGGTAGCCCGAGGCCGCATGTAGCTCAACACCATCGAAACCGGCTTCAATCGCCAGACGTGCAGCGTTGCGATAACCGGCGATCACTTCGGTGATCTCGGTAACGGTGAGCGCGTGTGGAGTGACGAAATCTTGCAGACCAGTTGCGGTATAGGTCTGACCCGCCGCCTTGATCGCGGAAGGGGCCTGAGGCTGTGCACCGTTCGGCAGCAGGGACGGGTGCGACACACGTCCGCAATGCATCAGTTGCATAAAGATGCGACCGCCGCGAGCGTGAACGGCTTTGGTGACTTTCTTCCAGGCCGCCACCTGTTCTGCGGTTTCAATGCCTGGCGTGCGAACGTAGCCCTTGCCCATGGCAACCGGGAAAACGCCTTCGCTGATAATCAGACCCGCCGAAGCGCGCTGGAAATAGTAAGTGGTGACCAAGTCAGAGGGCACGCCAGCATCATCAGAGCGCGAGCGGGTCATGGGCGCCATGACCATCCGGTTGGAGAGAGTGTAACGGCCTACTTTGACTTCGGAAAAAAGAGAGTTCATTGCGCTGTTCCTCAGTGGTGATGTGACTATGATTGATCAATCCGAATCCGGGATAAATCCGGTAAAATTGAAATCACTGATCCACTGATGGAGCAATGCGTTGGAGTATCTCAATGACATGGCGTTGTTTGTCGAGGTTGTGAAAGTGCGCAGCTTTCGACGGGCAGCGGAGGCCCTCGATATGCCGAACTCAACTCTTTCGCGCCGTATCAGCGGTTTGGAGAAGGCCATTGGTCTTCGTCTTCTGCACCGTACAACGCGCAAGATCGAGCTGACCGAGGCCGGGCAGCTTTACTACGAACGCTGCAAACGAATCGTCGACGAAGCGAGACTTGCGCATGAGCAATTAGGCGAGATGCTGGCTAGGCCCAGCGGTTTGTTGCGGGCGTCACTGCCCGTGGATTTCGCCAATGTCTATTTGGCGCCGCTGATTGCAGAGTTCGCTCAGCTTTACCCGGGAATCAGCTTTGAGTTTGACCTCACCCCACGGCAGGTGGATCTGATCAGCGAACCGGTCGATGTTGTGATCCGCATGGGTGAGCCTGCCAACTCGAATCTAATCGCGCGAAAACTGGCGAGCCTTCAGCGCTTTTTGTATGCATCTCCCCAATACCTGGAAACGTCGGGCGAACCGCAGTCGCCTTCGGATCTGCCCCACCATGAATGCTTGCGACTACGGGGCCCAGGTTCGGATCGCTGGACGCTTTCGGGAAAAGGTGGAACCGAGCAGGTCGATGTCGGTGGACGTTTCGAACTCAACAGCGTTGGGATGCTGAGGCGTCTGGCGTCATTGAATTTGGGGATCACACTGCTGCCGGAGGGGATCGCCGCACAGGACGTATCCGAGGGCAAATTGCGACAAATTCTGCCGGAGTGGCAAGCGTCGCCAGTATCAGTGTATGCCCTCACTGAAACGCGGCTACTGCCTGCCAAGACCCAGCGGTTTATCGAATTTGTGCGCGATAAGTTGGAAGCCAATTAGCGCTGTGGCTCGCAGATTCCTGGGACGACTGTCCGCTTCTGGCCGATTTCCGCCTATCCCCACCGTCAGCTTTGAATCGATCCAAATCATACAGCCGCCAATCACCCGCCCCGTGAAAGGCTTCATTGGAAACCTTCTCTGATCGCGCTGAAGAGCACACGCGTCAGTAAGACGCGTGCACGGGCTTTCCCTTATGGTCCCAACATGACGTCCGGACGACCAGCGTCATGTTCGTAGATCAACGCCATGGGTCGGCAGTGCCCAGGGCAGGATGACTTCCTGGAATTCACAAGTTCGGTATGTGCAGCAGGCAAGATGCCGGCTTAGTTCTCCATCACCTCATCCAGTGCCTGTTCGAGGGTGCTGACCGTGCGCTCGATATTTTGCAGCTTTTCGAGTCCGAACAGGCCGATGCGAAAGGTCTGGAAGTCGGCCGGCTCGTCGCATTGCAACGGCACTCCAGCGGCGATCTGTAGGCCGTGGTCGGCAAATTTCTTGCCGTTCTTGATGTCGGCATCATCGGTGTAGCTCACCACGACGCCAGGGGCCTGAAAGCCGGCTGCGGCCACGCTTTTGATGCCTTTGCCGGTCAACATGGCGCGCACCCGATCACCCAGCGCCTGTTGTTCGTCGCGGACCTTGTCGAAACCGTAGGCTTGCGTCTCTTTCATCACTTCGTTGAATCGCGCGAGGGAATCGCTGGGCATGGTCGCATGGTAGGCATGTCCGCCCTGTTCGTAGGCCTGCATGATCTGAAGCCATTTTTTCAGGTCGCAGGCGAAGCTGCTGCTCTGCGTCTGCTCGATGCGTTCGAGGGCCAGGGAACTGAGCATCACCAGGGCGCAGCAAGGGGAGGCGCTCCAGCCTTTCTGCGGTGCGCTGATCAGCAGGTCGACGGCGCATTTGTGCATATCAACCCAAATCGTGCCTGAGGCGATGCAGTCCAGCACGAACAGGCCACCCACCGCATGCACGGCGTCGCCGACGGCTCGCAGGTACTCGTCGGGCAGGATAATCCCTGATGAGGTTTCAACGTGGGGGGCGAAGACAATCTGCGGCTTCTGCGCCGCAATGGCTGCCAGCACTTCGTCCAGAGGGGGTGGGGCGTAGGCAGCCTGGCGACCCGTGTCGACCGGTCGGGCTTTCAGCACCGTGGTGGCCGCCGGGATGTTGCCCATCTCAAGGATCTGGCTCCAGCGATAACTGAACCAGCCGTTGCGTATCACCAGGCATTGCTGGCCGGTGGCAAACTGTCGCGCCACCGCTTCCATGCCAAATGTGCCGCTGCCCGGGACCACCGCAACAGCCTGGGCGTTGTAGACCTGTTTCAGGGTCTTGGAAATGTTCTTCATCACGCCTTGAAATGACTGCGACATGTGGTTGAGCGAGCGGTCGGTGTAGACCACTGAGTACTCGACCAGCCCCTCAGGATCGATACTGGGATATAGCTTTGACATGGAGTGACTCCTTCGGCAGAGATGTCAGTGGTATCGACCCTGCCTTAAGCCTTGGCAAATGACAAGATTGCTCGGGATGGAATGGCGACTTCTGTCGAGCGGCTGGCATCATCAGGTCGATAACGACCAGTTACGAAGGGCAGCAGCCGACCCATTGCTGCCCTTCATGCAGGGCAGCAATGGGTCATCAGTTGAAAAAGTCGGATTTTCAGCCCGCCAGAACTCAGGCATGACTTCCACGCGTAGCGTGAGAACGATCAACCTCAATCAAAACTGCTTTGAGGCGCTGGCAATGCGCTGGTACTTACGCAGCTGTCGGTTAATGTTGCGGATATCCAGAAAAAATATCTCTGCGCTACGCCAGAGCAGCATCCACGCGGTGACGGTAACGACTCCCACGGGGATGGTGCCTTCAATGCCCAGAGCCGTGCCTGCCAGCACCAAGGCTAGTGCCAAGCCCAGGAGTGTCAGCGCTACCAGCCGTTGGGTGCGAATATCCCCTCTGAGTTGTTCGCTCTTTTCCGCAAAGGTATTGCTGATGGCTTGCTGCAGGCGTTCTCGCTCATCTTCCGGGCAGCGAATGTGCAGACACAGTTCGGAGTGGTACCAGGCGCTATCTGACAGGTAGTCCACCAGCTCGGGGCTTAGCTTGGGGTTGTCCGGCGAGGCAAACGGATTGAGGTAATCGTGGGTAATCGTCAGATCGATTTTTTTTGTCATAACGAACCTTCACCTGATTGAGCTGTGGACTGAGATTTTAGTGTTCGAGGTAAAGCTAGTCGCAAGACAGCTGCTCTGCCTGATCGGCAGTTGCACGCGCTGTTGCAAGAGCGGATTTATCCGCGATGCGTTGGCTGAATGTGCGCCGCGACCGTCTGCATCAGCGCTGATTGTTATCACTCTCTCCGTGAGGGACATCAGGCAGCGGGCGGCGCATGCGCGGATAAGGGCTAGAGGCAGCTTTTGGCCGCTTTCTGCCTGTCGCGGTGTCGCTGACCGACTCTGCATGAACAC
The DNA here is from genome assembly GCF_000282415.1 of Pseudomonas sp. GM60. NCBI lineage: Bacteria > Pseudomonadati > Pseudomonadota > Gammaproteobacteria > Pseudomonadales > Pseudomonadaceae > Pseudomonas > Pseudomonas sp. GM60. Next base: position 21,284 of record NZ_AKJI01000056.1, on the reverse strand, counting down.
CGTGAGCACCAGGACAGCATCCGGCCACAGCCAGTAAACTGCGGGCCGGAGCTGGATCGGGGAGGAGCGTCATATGTGCATAGGTGAACTTGCCAGGTTGTCGGGGTGCACTCCCCAAGCCATTCGTTTGTATGAGCAACTGGGCCTGCTGGGCCCTCAGCGCCACGGCAGTTACGGGTTGCCCCAAGGGACAGAGTCAAGCGCTGGCGTCATGTCAATCGAAGGTGACGGCACAGGACCAGGCACTTCAAAGGTCATTGGTTTTGTGAAATAACACCACCCATGTATTGATTTAAATCGCGAAAATCCTTAACGCTCCATGAGTGCGGCGATAGCTTTACTCCATTCTCACGCAAGGTTCTTGGAATTAAGTCGCCATTTGGGCGAAGTATTATCGAAGATACAATCACGCCAGGATAATCATTTAATCGTTTTTTGAAAGCGGACGTTGTTAGATCAGGTGTAGGCGGATTGCTTTTATTGGCCAGCGGTCCTGTTGCCTTGAGATCCATTCCGTGGCACATGCTGCATCGCTGTAGATAGAGATTTTTTCCATTAGCATTATCCGCGAAGGATAGTGATGTTTGAGTCAGCGATAAAATTCCTAGCGAAGCGATGAATAATATTTTCATTGTTTTTATCTTCCTTGATGGAATCGGCGTCGATTGGACGCGATTTGGAGCGCGGGAAAGATATCAGTCATCGCGTCGGCACACAGTCATTTCTGCATTTCTGATGCCCATTAAACCAACACGTTTTCCCGGCGCATCCCGGTGAATATTCTTGGTCGATTTCTTCCTGTCACGATGGGCAGAAATCGACCCATTACGGACGCTGACCAACGACTAAGCTAAGGGGCGGCGGCGCGCCGTCCCAGCGAATGAAATGAGCGATTTCAGCGCCTTGTTAGGCGTAGCTGATATACGGCTCACCGAATACATCCTTGAATCTAAAAATATCTTTACCCACTATAAATATCCGAAATCTTGGGTCATTTTGTGCTTGATATGCAGGTATGTCATTGCGCACAAATCGGATTCCAAGGTTAGAAAGCTTAGATTCCATTGCTTCTGCCAAATTGTTGTCTTTGTAAAAGCCTACGATGTGCCAATGCTCCATTTTCATAATGTGGTCATAGAAGAATTTACAAGCGACTTCTTCGGATGTCGAACTAAATATTGGGGGGTGATCTACCCCGCGCTCCGTATAAAAAACTGACCAAAAACCATTTGTATTGCATAGGCAATACACGTCACTTCCATTGCTGTTGATTGCGAAGTTTTGAGTGCTGCAGCCTTCGGCAATTAACTTTTCATGCGTTTCGAAGGTGTCCATGGCTATGCCTGACTATAAGTAGACGATACAAGTGGCATAATATTTTCCGCTGTTTGTGTCTGATAACGTTCCTTGTCCATGCGTAACGCCTTGTTCGGCTTGAGTGTCGCGCCAGAAACGCAATATGAGGTGAGGAGGTAAAGCGACATGACTTGGGCGCACATTACTGGCGCATTAGCAGCGTGTCCATGGTCTGCTTTTGGCCGAATGCAGCCAATTGCAACTGCAGCTTTCGACCAATCGCGCACGCTCAATCTCGATTCTCAGACTCTCCTGATGCCACTGCCAGGATCGCCCCATATGCTTCTTCCTCAGGGACATAGGAAACAAATTTGTCACTGGCATCCTTTTGCACCCAAAGGCGTCCACAGTTCTGGCATTCGTAGGCAGTCGACATTCGGTGATTGTAGATGCTGGATATCGGGCCTTGCAGTTCGTCAGTAGCGCTGATCCAGGGTGCGAACTTGCCAAATGCCTCAGCTATCGCAGCCTTGTCCCCGGACTCCGCAGCCTCTACCAGAGGTTTGAGCTCACAGTGCACCTCATCCCAAAATTCATTTTCTACCTCGTCGCGAAGCAGGCTCGCCTTATAGGGCAAGCTGTCGGTCTGATCGGTAATCACATGGCCACACTTGCAACCCAGTTTGCTTATTTGCGGTTCATCAGCCTGGCGTTCGATCATTTCGTTAAATGGCGGACAACTCTTTGGCAAAACTTTCGACTTGGGCAGGAGTAATTCACTCAGCCCTTCAGGCTTTCATCAGCCTGTAAAATTCCTCCAGCGCCTCGCGAAATTCCGCCAGGGAAAAACTGATCGGGCGATTCTCGGCGTCCCATCGAGTGGTGATACCGACTTCCAGGCCGCTGGACACGCTCAACCCAAAACGGCGCCAGTGCAGAGTCTCTCCGTCAATCACCTGTTCGGTCATCAGCACAAAGCAATCGAAGTCCATGTCATCGCCGCAGACCAGCAGCGGAACCGGCGTCGATGTGCCGTCTTCTGCAGGCGCGAAACGCCGTTGGGCAAGCGCGTCTTCTTCCTCGTCCAGCAACCACATCAATGAAAGACCGTACAGGTCGAGATCGGGATATTCGAGCTGACTGTTTAGCCACTCCTCAATAGGTACATCGTTGATAAACAGCCAGGCACAGCAGCTACGGCTACATTTCGCTTGATGGTAAGCGGCATGGATACGGTGATACATAGGAAGTCCATTCAACGATAGAGGGCCAAGGAATCATTCGGTGGGCAATCGCTCGAGTCCGCGTGAGTCGCCGAACAGGTTATCGCCAGATTCAACGCTTGCTGAAGGGCAACCGGGCGGTAAACGGCTCGTGCCAATAGCGGGCGTCAGACCTTGGTATTTTTCGTTTACATGTCGTAGCTAGCCGATGCGGGAAGTGTTCCAATTACGGAATCTCCGATAGTGATGGAAAGGTACCCAGCAATGCCAGATGCCACCGATGAAGCATTCTATGATCGTGCAGACGCGCATATAGACCTGTCGAACGAGCAGCTTAGGGAGTTCGGAGACTTGGGCAAGGTAAGCGCGTCGATGATGTTTGGCACCACTCGATTCAATGCTTGGGTGAGCACTCGCAACTTCAAATCAGGCGAGGAAATGGCGCAGGCTCGCGAAGCGATGTTGAAGTATTTTTGTGAGCAGTACCGGATGATGCTTGAGGATAATCTTGACGACCATATCAACAACTTCAGCAAGTACATGACTGAGAAAGACGCCTGATTGATCTTGGTTGCTCTCGGTGATTGACTGTTTTTGGTCGTTGGCAGTCGATCTCGGTGGGCCGCTATCGACCAGAGGCATGCTGACCGCAAGTTATCTTAATCGAAGGAGCGTTTTTAGTGAGCGGCCATAACCACGACTTGAGAACCGACTTCATAGAGGCGCTCAAGGAAATCACCGCGCTGATGTCCATTGCATACGAACAAAGCGGCCCAGTACCGGATGACCATGCGTTAGCTCAGGCAGGTTTAGAGAATGGTGGTGAAATCGTTCTGGATTATGTCGATCACAACGAGGCTGGAATAGCGTTCGAACACCTGCTTTACATGATTAATGAGCCACCGCTCATTGTTTCTGAAGAATGCACAAAGATATTGGCCCGAATCGCGAAGACTCTGGAGATGCCGTTTACAGGGGACGAAAGCAGCCGCCTATGAGGGGCAGCTATTGGCCGATTGCCGCCTTCCGTAAATGGCAGCAATCGCCTGAGATCCGCTAGTGAGTCTTCAACCAAACAACCCCCCGCCGACATCCATCAAGCGGACTCACCGCCGCACTTCAGCCACCAACAACAACGATTGCGGCACAGGGCTTTGCGGGTGCTGTGGCTCCTGCAGGCCGGTCAGTTGAAAGCCGGCCATGTCCAGCGCATTGAGCCAGCTGGACAAGGTGCGCAAGTACCACGGCATGGGTTGCCACTGCCCCTTGAACCCGGTGAAAGTTTCTTGCCGCCAGCCATCCTGATAGTCGCCCGCCGCTGCGCTCCACGGATGCAGCGTCTGGATCACCAGCGCGCCGCCGGGGGCGAGCAGGGCGTTCATGGCGGCGAGCAGGGGGATGATGTCCTGGTGCAGCAGGGCGAAGTTGGCGCAGATCAGGTCGTAGTCATTGCCGATGTCCACTTTCGCTTCCACCAGCTCTTCATAAGTCGCCAGATGCACCGACGAAGAGCCCGCTGCCCGCGCCGCCTCGACCAGCGTCGCATCGCCATCCACACCAACCCCATCGATCGCCCGTTCAGCCAGCGCCCGCAACAACCAGCCCTCGCCGCAGCCCAGGTCGAGCACACGTTCGGGCTGACGGCTTGCCACTGCCAGCAGGATCGCCTGATCGGTGACCTTGAGGCGGCTTTCGATGGCGCCGCTGCGGATCGCGTCGATCCAGGATCGGGCGTTGTGGTGCCAGCTATCGAGAAGGGTCGATTCGGGGGCGGGCATGTCGATGTCCGGAGTTGTGGGTTGGAGAGAAGGATAGGGCAAGTGCGCGCGGAGCGAACCCTGTCAGTGACGCTGTTCGGTCCCGTATCGAGAGGCGGCAGGCGCATTTGTATCCTGCAGTTTAGACGGAGTTGCATCTGCCCTTTGCCTGTTTTGGCGCTGGCCGGGATGGCTCTTATGCGCGGTGGCGACGGTGACTTGCGCGCTTTGCGCAATGAACTCGAAGTCGCTGAACACCTGCGCAAGAGCAGCGGGTACCGCATGCTCGATCCATTGAAACCGAAGTCCCGACCATCATGGCGACCTGTTCCCGTCAAGACGGCCTGAGGGAACCCCGGCAAAAGACTTTCCGAACGGGTTTACGCCTGATCCCCAAACACCGGCCGGAAAAAACTCCGCTCATAGCTGAGGATGAATTTTTTATCCTCGGCATACTTGAACGCCGCGATGCAGTCCGCGTCGTTCATGGAGTCCTGCCGATAGCGCTCGTACTCGGCAAGGCTCGCAAAAGTGAACATCGCCAACGCAATGTTGTTGGCGCCCTCGGACGGCAGGAAATAGCCGTGGTGCTGCCCTCCGAACTTTTCCACCAGTGGAATCCACAACTTTGCGTAGTGTTCGAATGCGCTGATCTGGTACGGGTCCAGCACGTACTTCAGGTAACAAGTGACCATGTGTTCGCTCTCTTCTACGGGAGGGTTAAACCATTCAAAGGCTGTTCAGCCATTCGGCAGTTTCGCAGATCACCTGGCTGCATGGGAGTCTTCACTGAACCCTGTATCCCGTAAATGCGGGCCATCTGTGTCTATCGGCCACATCGCGAGGTTGTTACGTTTGCGCCTCTACCGTATTCGATGAGGTAAAAATGGATCTCACCGCCATCCCGTTCGGGACGACCGACTGGTCGACGATCGAACCTGTCACCCATGCCGGCCAGACCGGAAACGCCTATTGGCGAACCTGTCAGTTTGGTTCGACGCGTGTGCGAATGGTTGAATACAGCCCCGGATACCTCGCCGATCATTGGTGCTGGAGAGGTCATATCCTGTTGTGCCTTGAGGGTGAGTTGCACACGGAACTGGAGGACGGTCGACAATTCACGCTGACGGCCGGCATGAGTTATCAGGTGGGCAACAATGCTGAAGGGCATCGGTCGTTCACCACCAGCGGCGCGAAATTGTTCATTGTGGATTAAGCGCCGGATTGAATTTCGCCACTGACCGTAGCGCTGGTTATCTCTATATGAGATAGCTGTGATCAGATTAATTCGCTTCTTGAGATATATCCCGCGCGCGTAGTGTCTGCCCTGTCTGAAGTAGAGAAGGGCGGATGATGAACAGGTTGAACACAACGATCGCCAATGCGCAGCCCGCGTTGCGGCCAGCCAGCGCAGGCTGGGCAACGGTGGCAGGCTTTGCTGCAAGCCTGGTCGGCATCGGCCTTGCGCGGTTCGCTTATACGCCGTTGCTTCCGGCGATTATCGGCGCCCACTGGTTTGATCCGTCCAAGGCCGCTTACTTGGGTGCCGCCAACCTTGCCGGGTATCTGGGTGGCGCCATTTTCGGCCGTTCCGCGGCGGCGAAAACCTCAACGGTGTTCATGCTCAGAGCAATGATGCTGCTGGCCAGTGTGGCGTTTTTCGCGTGCGTCTATCCCGTGTCGTTCGCGTGGTTCTTCGCGTGGCGATTCCTGTCCGGCACCGCCGGTGGCGCGTTGATGGTGTTGGCCGCTCCGACCGTTTTGGCCCATGTGCCGCCGTCCAGGCGCGGATTGGTCGCCGGGGTCATATTCATGGGCGTGGGCGTTGGTATTGCCCTTTCCGGAACACTGGTGCCGCTCTTGCTTCAACAGGGCCTGGGCGAAACATGGCTGGGCCTTGGCCTGATATCCCTGCTGCTCACAGCCCTTGCCTGGCGGGGCTGGCCGAAAGAACCCGCGCCGGCCGCCGAAACGACGCACCACCCGCGCCCGGCACGCAACGGAACACTCAAGGCGTTGTACATCGAGTACGCCCTAAACGCTGCGGGCTGGGTGCCGCACATGATTTTCCTGGTGGACTTCGTTGCCCGGGGCAGGGGCGAAGGTCTTCAAGTGGGGGCGCAGTACTGGGTTCTTTTCGGCATTGGCGCGACCGTCGGGCCACTGCTTGCCGGCGCACTGGCGGACCGGATCGGTTTCGGTCGCGCGTTGCGGCTGTCGTTCATCGTCGAGGCCTTCGCCGTCATTGTCCCTGTCCTTGGGCTCGGAGCCGATTGGTTGATGGCCTCCAGCGTTGTCGTCGGGGCGTTTGTGACCGGGACCGTGCCGCTGGTGTTGGGGCGGGTCCATGAAATTCTCGCCCACCATCCCGCCCAACACAGTTCGGCCTGGCAAACAGCCACAGTCGGATTTGCCTTGTTTCAAGCGGTCGCCGCCTATGGCTTGTCGTTCCTGTTCTCCTACAGCGACGGGAACTACAGCGTGCTCTTCATCATGGGGACTGTGGCCATGCTGCTTGCGTTTGTGATTGATGTGCTCGCAGGTGCGAAAAGCTCCAGCGATTCCCGGAGTCTTTGACACCGTGAATTACTCCGATAGAAACGTGATGTATTGGCGCCGCAACCTGACCGTTTGTGTGTTCGGCTCGTTCACGACCCTGGTCAGCCTGAGCATGTTGTTGCCCTTTTTACCGCTGTACGTTCAACAACTGGGCGTGACGTCGCAGGCGGACGTGGTGCAATGGTCGGCCGTGGCATTCGGCGCGACTTTTTTCGGCACGGCGATTACCGCGCCGTTGTGGGGGCGCCTGGCTGACCGCTATGGCCGAAAACCCATGCTGGTCAGAGCGGCCATCGGGATGGCCGTTGTCATGTCGTTGATCGGGCTGGCCCGGAACGTTACCGATCTGGTTGCACTGCGTCTCATCGCCGGGCTCATCGGTGGCTACGCATCGGCGTCCATCGTCATGATCGGGTCGCAAGTCCCGCGCGAAAGGGCGGGTTGGGCACTCGGTGTCTTGTCCACGGGGGCCTTGTCCGGCAACCTGATCGGGCCGCTGGTTGGCGGTTTTTTACCTGAGCTTGTCGGTATTCGCGGCACCTTTTTCGTCGGTGGAGCAATGATTGCGGTCGCCGCCATGACCACCATCCTGTTCGTTCGTGAGGATTTCGACCGAGCGTCGGACGCCAGGCAACGGGACAGGAAAAACCGGCCTGAGGGGGCCGGTTCGAAATGGCCGGTCATCGCTGCACTGCTCATGACTGCGATGATGGTGCTGTTGGCCAACATGTCGATCGAGCCGATCATCACCGTCTATATCGGCGACCTCGGCGTACCGGTTGATCATCAGGCGCGGATAGCCGGCGTGGTCATGGCCTGTTCCGCGTTGGGCAGTATCCTGACCGCCGCCAGGTTGGGAGCGCTGGCCGACCGGGTGGGCGGCTGGAGCGTGATTGTCGGTTGCCTGTTGCTGACGGCGGTGGTCATGGTGCCGCAGGCGTTCGTCACGCAATGGTGGCAACTGGCGGTATTGCGCGGCGTCATGGGCATGACCATTGCCGGGCTCTTGCCGGCGATTGCCAAGTTGATCCGGCATTCAGTCGAAGAGCACAACACAGGCAAAATCCTCGGTTACCTGCAATCGGCGCAGTTCTCAGGGCAGGTGATAGGTCCATTGATCGGCGGCCAGATTGGTGCCCATTTCGGCTTGCATCATGTGTTCCTGGTGACGGCGGCATTGCTGGTGTTATGCGCCTTGATGAACGGCTGGGTGAGGAATCGCTACCTGGGCGACACCGTCCAGACGAACGCTGTCCAGAAAAGTGGATAACGCGCTGGAAAAGTAGCCATCAAGGCGCCTGACGAACACCGTCTCTACATCGGCGATGTCTGGCGCGAGCTCATGCACGTTGACCAACCCCTCGCGCAAAGCGTTCGCCACAACGCCTCGGGGCAACAACGTGACCCCGACGCCCGCCGACACACAGGCAATGATCGCTTCAATCGAGCCGAACTCCAGTGGCTCAGGCGCCAGGATGCCCAGGTTGGCCAACAGGGAATCCAGGCGCTGGCGGTAGGAGCAGCCGATTCGAAAAACCACGGTCTTCAGATTGTCGACCGCGGCGACCGCGTCCAGCGTGTCAATGGCGCAGGACGTGACCAGCACGAGCTCTTCGCGGAAGGCTTGTTCACTGATCAATTCCGGATGATTGACCGGGCCCACGACAAACGCCCCTTCGAGCTTACAGTCGATGACGCCCTGGATGAGGCTGCAGGTGGTGCCGGTGCGAATCACCGGGCGAACCTCCGGGTAGGCCTTGGCAAACTTTGCGATCAGCCGTGGAAGGCGCAGCGCCAGCGTCGTCTCGAGCGTACCGATCTCGAAGACACCTTTTGGATGCCCATCATCGCGCGCGGCGCAGGATGCATCGGACAGGAGCCGGGAAAGGCGGGCGGCGAACGGCAGGATCCGCCGTCCAGCCGGCGTGACCTGAACCCCTCTGGCGCTGCGTTGAAACAGCGCCACTCCGAGCTCGTCTTCCAGCGACCGAATCCTCGCGGACACGTTGGACTGCACGGTGTTCAGCTCGCTCGCAGCCTTGTTCATGCTGCCGTGGCGCGCAACCGCATCGACCACCTTCAGATCCGTGACATCCATCGAATTCACCTATCTCTAAAACCAATAACCAACCGCAAATAAACAGCGTTCAGCAGATTAGTTTTCGTGTGCGGCAAAGGCAAGCAATGGCCGACATAGGGAGCGATTGAATTCATCAAAAAAGATCATACGCATCATTAATGATCGTTTTACATGATCTTTGGCCGGGCATAGGTTGAGGGTGCAAATACACCGCAGCCAGTGGCAAATCGAGTCTTCGAATTTGAGGCTGTGGAACAACAATAACTGTCCACTGCTACACGGAGTCAACGTGAACCATGCATCCGAGTCAGCCAGAATTCGCAACCATCCCCGGTACCAGGATTTGGTATCACGGCAGCGAAGATTCGTCGCTTGTCTTACTGCCGCCACCCTTGTCCCGTACTTCACGTTCATCCTCGTCGCGGCGTTCGCGCCTCAGCTTCTAGCGCAGAAACTCTCCGCGACCAGCATCATCAATATCGGTTGGCCGCTGGGCGTCGCCTTCATCGTCGGCGCCTGGTTGTTTACCGGCCTGTACATCCTGCGCGCCAACGGCGAGTTCGATGACCTCACCGCAGAAATTCGCGAGGGGGCCATCGTATGAAACCCATTCTTCGCTACCTCATTGCGCCTTCTCTGTTGGGCCCGGTCGCGACATGCGCCTCGGCTGCCGACGTCTTGCAGGCGGTGGAAAAACAGCCGCTGAACATCACCGCAATCGCGATGTTTCTGGTCTTCGTGTTGACGACTCTGGGCATCACTTACTGGGCTGCCTCCAAGACCAAATCGATGGACGATTTCTACAATGCCGGCGGCGGCATCACCGGTTTCCAGAACGGTTTGGCGCTGGCGGGGGACTACATGTCGGCGGCGGCGTTACTGGGCGTCACCAGCATGATTTTCTTCAACGGTTTTGATGGCGTGCTGTACTCGATCAGCTTCTTCGTCGCCTGGCCGTTGCTGTTGTTCCTGTTTGCCGAGCGCATCCGCAATCTGGGGCGCATCACCATCTCGGACATCGCCTCGTTCCGGCTCGATCAAAACCGGATCCGCACCATGACCGCGTTCGGTTCGTTGACCGTGGTCTGCTTTTATCTGGTGGTGCAGATGGTCGGGGCAGGGCAACTGATCCAGTTGCTGTTCGGTCTTCCCTACAACTACGCGGTGATTGCTGTCGGTCTGTTGATGGCGATCTACGTGACGTTTGGCGGGATGGTTGCCACCACCTGGGTGCAGATCATCAAGGCCGGCTTGCTGCTGGTGGGCGGGACATTGCTCGCCGTGTTGGCGTTGAGCAAGTTCGGTTTTTCTTTCGAGTTGCTGTTCGAAAAAGCGGTTGCCGCCCATCACGATGGCGAGCGGATCCTGCTGCCCAGCAAGCTGGTGGCCGACCCATTGGCGCTCATCTCGCTGTCACTGGGCCTGGTCTTCGGTACCGCAGGATTGCCCCATATCCTCATGCGCTTTTTTACCGTGCCGGACGCCAAGCAAGCGCGCAAATCGGTATTCGTCGCGACGGGCTTCATCGGCTTCTTCTACCTGATCGTTGCGGTGTTGGGGCTGGCAGCCATCGTGATCGTCGGCCAAGACCCGGCCTTCTACGAGTCCGGCATTGTCGGTGGAAAGCTCATCGGCGGCGGGAACATGCCGGTGATGCATCTGGCAAAAGCCGTGGGCGGCGACCTGTTGTTAGGCTTCATCTCGGCCGTCGCGTTTGCCACGATCCTGGCCGTGGTCTCGGGGCTCACCATGGCGGGGACCTCGGCGATTTCACATGACCTCTATGTCCGGGTCTTCCGCAAAAACCGTGCGGATGCGAAAGACGAGCGGCGTGTGTCGAAGATCGCCTCGGTCGGTATCGGCATCGTTGCGGTGGTGCTGGGCATTTTGTTCAAGGACCAGAACATCGCCTTCCTGGTCGCGCTGACCTTTGGCGTGGCGGCCTCGGTCAACTTCCCGATCCTCGTGCTCTCGATGTACTGGAAAGGGCTGACCACACGCGGGGCGTTGATCGGTGGCATCGCCGGGCTGGTGAGCTCGGTCAGCCTGGTGATTCTCTCGCCGGCGGTGTGGGTCAAAGTGCTGGGTAATGCCGACGCCATCTTCCCCTTCGACTACCCGGCCATCATCTCGATGAACGTGGCGTTCCTGTTTACCTGGCTCGGCTCGGTCACCGATCGCAGCCGAGGGGCAGCGCTTGAACGCGAGCGTTTCGATGATCAGCTCATTCGCGCCCGCACGGGCCTTGGCGCATCGCAAGCGGTCAGCCACTGAGGCGCGGCACACCTTCATTGCGATGAAGGTGTGCCAGTCATTTCCATACCCTGATTTGTGCTCTCTGCAAAAGGAGTCAGCCATGCAACTTCGAGACAATGGCTTAAGATTTTCACCCATCACGGTCGTGCTGCACTGGGTCGTGGCGTTGTCGCTGCTCGCCATCCTCGGCTTGCAGGTGATGATCGGCCAGGCGTCCAGTGAAGCCGGGCGGATGTCGTTGGTACACCTGCAAAACCTCATGGGGCTGATCCTGTTTCTCGTATCGATCTATCGGTTCTGGGCCAGGATCACCGCTTACCACCCGCTGCCGGTGGGCACGCCCAATCCCATTGAAGTGATCATCAGCCGTTCCGTTGCGGTGGCGCTCGCCCTGGCGATGGTGCTGCTGCCGGTCGCGGTGTGGGCCTCGCGGTCGGCGGCCGGCGAGGGGGTGGGGCTGCCCGGAGGCTTTTCGATTCCGGCGCTGTTGCCCACCAATGCGGCATTGAAGCAGGTGGTCGATGTGCTCTTCGATATCGGGGCGTCGGCGTTCCTGGTCGGCCTGGCCTTGCACGTGTTCGGTGCGCTCAAGAATCACTTTCTCCTGAAGAACAACACGCTCAAGCGGATGCTTGGAAAACATGTGGAGCTGTGAGCCATGAACGAAGCCAGATTCGATTTTGCAGGTAACGCCATCACTCAATTGTGTGGCGTGAAATACCCGATTTTTCTCGGCGGGATGGCGGCGATTTCCGGCCCGCCGCTCGTTGCGGCCGTCGCCAACGCCGGAGGCCTGGGCGTGGTGGGCGGCTTGCGCCTGCCGCCATTGACCTTGCGCCGATGGATACAGGAAACCCGAGCGCTGACCGACAAACCCTTTGGTGTGAACCTGGTGCCGCAGTTCGGCGGGCCTGACGTGTTTGAAGCGCAATTCCAGGTCGTGCTCGAAGAAAAACCGCGGCTGCTGTCCTTGTTTTACGCCGAGGCCTATTCCGCCGACATGATTCCCCGGGCCAAAGACGCGGGGTTGGTGGTCATGGTGCAAACGGGCTCGGTGGAGCTGGCGAAAATCGCCATCGCGCAAGGCGCTGACATCATCGTGGCGCAGGGCAGTGAAAGTGGCGGTCATTTGAATCGAGGCACCATCGGCATCATGCCGTTGCTGACGTCCATCCTTGCGGTATCCGAGGGGCGACCGGTGCTGGCGGCCGGTGGCATCACCAACGGTGACGATGTCCGCGCGCTGATGTCGCTCGGCGCGTCAGGGGTGGTGGTAGGCACGGCGTTTATTGCCACCGACGAGTCGAATGCGCACCCGCTCTACAAGCAAAAAATTGTCGAGGCGACGACGGATGACACCGAGTACCGGACCGGGTATTCGTTCGGCTGGACCTACGGCACGCCGCACCGGGTGATTCCCAATCGTGACAAGTGGAACCTGCTGCGTTTCATTGGCGGTGGCGCCCGTGCAATCGACAAACCGCGCATGGCCAAGAAGCTGTCGCTGTACGCGGGGCAGGGCGTTGGAAAAATCCATAGCGTCGTCCCCGCTGCCGAGCGTGTGGCGGAGCTTGCCCTTGGCTTGTAGTCAGTCGCTCCTCGATTAACCTGTAGGAGCGAAGCTTGCTCGCGAAGGCGGTAGTGCATTCAGTTTCAATAGTGAATGCCCTGATGCTTTCGCAGGCAAACCGGAACGCCGCACCTCTCGCAACTACAGTGTCGAACTGAGTGTTTTACGCCGCCGGCCGGGCAATCTGCTCCTGCGCCAGACCGATGAACGCGCTCATCGCCGAGGTGATCATCGAGTCGTTCCTGCGGATGAACACGGTCGAGACGTTGGCGAATTCGGCCGGTAGCGTGTGGCAGCGAATCGCATGCCGCACGCTGCAATTCTCTGCGATGGCTTTGGGCAGCAAGGTCACGCCCATGCCCGCCGCGACGCATGACAGGATGCCATCGAGGGTGCCCAGTTCCATGATCTGGTTAGGCACCAGCCCGACCTGGTAGAACCAGTTTTCCAGGGTGGAGCGATAGAAGCATCCGGTGCGAAAGACCAGCACGGTTTGCTGGGGGATTTTCTCGATGAGCGCCGGCAGTGACTCGAAGCGGTTGCTGCTGACCAGCACCAGTTCCTCTTGAAACACCTCTTCCTGCGCCAACGCCGGGTTCTGGTGAAATCCACCGACGAACGCGCCGTCGAGTCGATGGGCTTCAATCGCCTTGATCAGCTCGGCCGTCGTTCCGGTCAGCAGCGACAGTTGCACTTCGGGGTATTGCTCGCGGTACTTCGTCAGCACCTGCGGCAAGCGGATGGCGGCGGTGGTTTCCATTGAGCCCAGCCGCAGCAGGCCGGTCGGAACACCGGTGTCCGTCAACGCATTGCGACTCTCTTCTGTCAGTTGCAGGATGCGCCGCGCATAACCAAGGAAGGTCTCGCCCGCCGACGTGAGCACCACCCCGGATTTCTTGCGGATGAACAGCTCCCGGTTCAGTTCGGCTTCCAGCTCCTTCACCCGCATGGTGACGTTGGACTGCACCGTGTTCACGTTGACGGCGGCTGCGGTAAAGCTGCCGAGTTCGGCAACCGCGCAGAAAATCTTCAGTTGGCGCATTTCCATGATCGTCACCATCCATCATAAAAAGTGATTATGGACATATTTAACGATCACTTTACGGTCATTGCCGGTGGTTAGTAAAGTGACCGAAACCCGGTAAAAGATGCGGATCGACCCATGACACTCATTTCGAAAATTGATCACGTCTTCGCCGGCGGCCTGGGGCTGTTGAAGCCCGAAGGGCAGCGTACGGGCATCTTCAAACAGCGCCGTTCAGGCCCCGTTCTCGTCGAGCTTCACGGGATTGTCGGTGACCAGCACGGCGACACCAGGGTTCACGGCGGCCCGGAAAAGGCTGTTCATCACTATGCGGCCGAAAATTATCAGCACCTGGCGCAGGCCTTTGCGCACTGCGCCCATGAGCTGCTTCCCGGCAGCCTGGGGGAGAACATTTCTGCGTTCGAACTTTCGGAGCGCAACGTGCACATCGGCGATGTATTTCAGATGGGCAGTGCGGTGTTGCAGGTCTCTCAACCGCGTAGCCCGTGCTGGAAAATCAATCATCGTTTCGACGCCGAGCGTATGTCGATGCAGGTCGCCAAGGAGCGAATCACCGGTTGGTATTACCGGGTGCTTCAACCGGGCTTCATTGAAGCGGGCGACAGGATCGAGCTGCTGGAAAGGCAAACGGAGCGTTTTTCCATTGATGAATTCTGGCAGGTGCAGTTGTCGCACCGGCCGGTGATCGACGACCTGCTGGCGCTGGCGGCAAGTCGTGGGTTGGCCGAGGACTGGAAGCGGCGCCTGTCGGAGCGGGCGAAGTGGCTGCAGAAATCGCTTCAGGTCTGAAGCTGCACACACACACACACACACACACTTGTGTAGGAGCGAGCCTGCTCGCGAAAAACCCATAGACACCGCGTGTTTCCAGACTTCACGCGTTATCGTTAACGCTTTTCGCGAGCAGGCTCGCTCCTACAATGGATCACCCGTTTAGCGGTGTTCAGTCTCGCGGATCAATCTGATCCAGCACCCGGTTCGCCGTGATCTCCGCCAGCATGATGCTGTTGGAAATGCCCAGCAGCGCGTTGCGCGACCCACCGTCCAGAAGGTCCACCAAGTGATGGACCATCACATCGACCGAGGCCAGCGTCTCGACCAGATAAACCATCAGGGTTTCGGTCGTGAGCTCTGGGTCCACGGTAAACAGAGTGCTGGGTGTGCGCGGCGTGGCTTTGATGTCGGCAGTCGACGGGAAGTGGTAGTCGAGGGCACGCTCGGCGGCCTCGTTGAGTTTGTTTGAATCGGGTTCGTATGGGGAGGCCGGATCAGTGTCTGGCGGATTGGGTGAAGGTTTGACCATGGTTCTGTCTCCAAAAACGTGGAGCCGTCACCGACTTGCGACTAAACAAGGGGTGGCAGCTGTACGCAGGTTAGTCGACCGGGGGAGACTCAAAACCGGCGCACCCGAAGGCGCCCTGCGCACAGCTACCATGAAGTTCAGGCATGAAATGACCTGACTGTCTGGATGCCAATACGCTTTGAATCACCCCCGGGCGACTAAACCCGACCACTGATGAGCAGTGGCACGAATCAAGTTACCGGGCACCCCCAAAGCGCACAAGCCGGCGGATTCTGGCGTAGCCGTAGGCAACGGCGCAAGGTTTTGTAGCTTTCATCACGTAACCACGGGCGCGCTTAAACAAGCATTCTCCAGTTCTGTTTAACACCTCAAACAACTTCACCATTTCTGATCCATAAGATCATTAATCATCATTTTACATGATCCTTTGGCTGGCCTACTTTGACCCTGGCAGGCGAGCCACCGGCCGCCTGGCGCTCTCCCGACAACAACAAGAGATGGCTCTTATCCACCACCAGGGGACACCCGCCATGAGCAACCAGCCAGCAGACATCGCACACTACATTCACGGCCGCGTGACGCACGGTACTTCCGGTCGCACGCAGAACGTCACCAACCCTGCCATCGGCTCCGTCATCGGCAAAGTGGCCCTCGCCAATGCCGCTGAAGTCGACGCGGCAGTGAAGTCGGCAGCGGCCGCGTTTCCCGCCTGGTCGGCGCTGCCGCCGCTGCGTCGCGCCCGCATCCTGTTCAAGTTCCTGGCGTTGCTCAATGAACACCGCGACACACTGGCGCGCATGATCACCGCCGAGCACGGCAAAGTCTTCACCGACGCCCAGGGCGAAGTGACGCGCGGCATCGAGGTCGTCGAGTTCGCCTGCGGCATCCCGCAACTGCTCAAGGGTGACTACACCGAACAGGTCTCCACCAACATCGACAACTGGACCATGCGCCAGCCGCTGGGCGTGGTGGCCGGCATCACCCCGTTCAACTTCCCGGTGATGGTGCCGATGTGGATGTTCCCGGTGGCCATCGCCTGCGGCAACACCTTCGTGCTCAAGCCGAGCCCCATCGACCCGTCGCCTTCGCTGCTGATCGCCGAATTGTTCAAGGAAGCCGGGCTGCCGGATGGCGTGTTTAACGTGGTGCAGGGCGATAAAGAAGCGGTGGATGCGCTGATCGATCACCCGGACGTCAAAGCCGTGAGCTTTGTCGGATCGACGCCGATTGCCAACTACATCTACGAGACCGGTGCCCGCCACGGCAAGCGCGTCCAGGCACTGGGCGGCGCGAAGAATCACATGGTGGTGATGCCCGACGCCGATATCGATCAGGTGGTCGACGCGCTGATCGGCGCCGCGTTCGGCTCTGCCGGCGAGCGCTGCATGGCGATCTCGGTGGCGGTGTTTGTCGGCGATGTCGCCGATAAAGTGATGCCGAAACTGGTGGAACGCACCCGCACGCTCAAAGTCCTCGAAGGCATGAACCTGGCCGCCGAGATGGGCCCGATCGTGTCGCAAGTGGCGCTGCAACGCATCACCGGCTACATCGAACAAGGCATTGAGGAGGGCGCAGAACTGCTGGTCGACGGCCGTGGTTTTGACGGCGCCCAGGCTGGCGCGAATTGCGCCGAAGGGTTCTGGCTCGGCGGCACGGTGTTCGACCATGTCACCCCCGAGATGAAAATCTACAAAGAGGAAATTTTCGGTCCGGTATTGGCGTGCATGCGCGTGAAGGACTTTGCCGAGGCGGTCGATCTGGTCAACTCACACGAGTTCGGCAACGGCACCGCTTGCTATACCCGCGACGGTCACATCGCACGTGAGTTCGCCAGTCGCATTCAAGTGGGGATGGTCGGCATCAACGTGCCGATTCCGGTGCCGATGGCGTGGCATGGTTTTGGTGGCTGGAAGCGCTCGCTGTTCGGTGACACACACGCCTACGGCGAAGAGGGCGTGCGCTTCTACACCAAGCAGAAGTCGATCATGCAGCGCTGGCCGAACAGCATCGCCAAGGGCGCGGAATTCGCCATGCCGACCTCCAAGTAAGCACCGCTTTCTGCTCCACGGGTTTGGGGTGGATGACGTGTTGGCGCGGGCTTGCACGGCATCGTTTTTCCCAGGGGGAGCGAACACCTCGCTCCCGGTTTTTTCCGCACAGGTGAACCGCTATGCCGCTGCTCAAGTTCGACATCATTCAGGGGCGCAATGACCAACAACTCAAGACCCTGCTGGACGTAACCCATCAGGCGATGGTCGAGGCCTTTGAAGTGCCCGGCAGTGATCGCTACCAAAGCGTCACGCAACATCGTCCGGGGGAGTTGGTGCTGCACGACACCGGATTGGGTTACACACGCACGACCAATGTGGTGTTGCTGACGGTGATTTCGCGACCGCGTCTACAGGCGCAAAAAACCGCGTTCTACCGCTTGCTGGCCGAGAGGCTGCAAGCCGAGTGTGGCCTGTCACCCGACGACCTGATTGTTTCGCTGGTGGAGAACACCGATGCGGACTGGTCCTTCGGCCGTGGAAGGGCGCAATTTCTGACCGGCGAACTTTAGGGTTTGCCGCGTGGGCCAAGTGGTCCGTTTTTACCTCTGTGCAACTCTCTTTCAGGTGATGTCATGTCCACTCCGCTGCTGTCTCTTTTGAACATTCGACTGCCCGTCCTTCAATCGCCGATGGTGGGGGTTTCCACGCCCCGACTGGCGGCAGCGGTGTCCAGCGCCGGCGGCCTCGGCGCGATTGGCATCGGGGCAAGCAACGTCGAGCAGGCGCGGAACATGATCCGCGAGACGGCCGCGCTGACAGACAAACCGTTCAATGTGAATGTTTTTTGCCACCAGCCTGCTGTCCATGACAGCGCTCGCGAAACACAGTGGCTGACATTTCTGGCGCCGTTCTTTGCGCAGTTCGGGGCCGCTGCACCGACGGCGCTGCGTGAGATCTACACCTCTTTTGTCGAAGACCCGGACATGTTGCAGATGCTGCTGGAAGAACGGCCGGCGGTGGTCAGCTTCCATTTCGGGCTGCCGCCACAACCGGCAATCGATGCGCTCAAGGCTGCGGGCATCATCCTGTTGTGTTCCGTGACCAACCTGGCCGAAGCGCAGAGCGCGGAACACGCCGGCGTGCATGCGCTGGTCGCACAAGGTTATGAAGCCGGGGGGCATCGCGGGGTATTCGATCCAAAACAGGACTCGCAGATGGGGGCGTTTGCGCTGGTGCGTGTGCTGGTGGCGGCTTGCCGACTGCCGGTGATCGCGGCGGGCGGCATCATGGACGGCGCGGGAATCAAGGCCGTCATGCAGTTGGGCGCCGATGCCGCACAGTTGGGAACGGCGTTTATTCTCTGCCCCGAATCCTCCGCCAACAGCGCCTATCGCGAGGCCTTGAAGGGGCCGCGTGCGCACCAGACTGCCGTCACCAGCGTCATCTCCGGGCGTCCTGCCCGAGGCATGGTCAACCGCAACTTCACCTGCCTCGAAAAGGCTGGCTCGGCACTGCCAGACTATCCGCGCGCCTATGACGCCAACAAAGCGCTCAACGCCGCGGCTACCGCCCAGGCAAACACGGAATTTGCCGTGCAGTGGGCGGGGCAGGGCGCGCCCCTGATTCGTGAGATGCCGGCCGCTGCGCTGGTGAATGTGCTCGCTGCGGAAATGAACGACTGAGTCAGACCTTTAGTGCAGTGCAACCTCACGGAGGACTGAGTACTGAGGATGATGCTAATGTGCCACTTCGAGTCGCGCTGGTTACCAGCCCCGAAGACATTTCACTTGATCTGTCGATATCAAAACATTCAACGACACAAGAGTGCATTGGGCCTATGAATTTGTTAGATCCGTTGACGGGTGATGAGCCGCTGCTCCAATCCGGCAAGATGAAAGTAGCAGGGTTTCTGAAGTCATTCTGGGGCTGGAGTTTTTCAGCACTGCACGATCCACTGCTCAGGGGGTATATCGCAGAATATTTAGTCTACAGAGCGTTGTTCAGGATGAAGCCCCCAGAGTTTCAGGTTCCTGTTTCGCATTTTTCGACGAAGATGGAGGGTGACGTCCATGACTTGGTCTTTTTCTTGTTCAAGGAAAAATTCACCATCCAGGTGAAGTCGAAGGACTCGTATAGCAAGAGCCAGAAATTTGATACGTCTTTTGCAGAGGGATTTGACTGTGAAACCAATAAAGCCTTACCTGCCGATCATTGGTCTGACTTTTATATCTTCGCTTACCTGACGCTGGATAACGGCAAATGCGACCTGCTCAAGGGGCTTCACGAAAAATGGAACCCCAACCCATCGCTCGCTACGGCACCGGAAAAAGCGTCTTACAAGAGCGCCCAAAAAGAGCTAGTCAGTTCAGTGCTGGAGATGGGCAACTGGACCTTCTACATTCTTGAACGAGAGCAGTTACGTGGACAAAAAAGTATCAACCTGAACAAGCTGCGCAAGAGAGTAAAAAAACACGAAGCTGTTCAAGTTGGGTTTGACGATATTGCCAATGCATTGATGCGCCTGGCCTACATTCGGCAGGAAGCTAGATATATTGCAGTTTCCGAGGCTGAGCAGTCGCATCAGGCGCCGCTCTCTGTATAAAGGGCCTGGCAACTGCCTGGCTCGCTTTGAACAACTTCCTGCCGACATTTTTCGCCGACTGCGCCAAACAATTCAAACGCGAGCTCTACTTCAAAATTCAACATGGATGGCTCAGGCGCGATGAAAATCCGCCTGGCCCAGTTTCAAAAAACACGACCCCCCATACCTCTGCACGACAACCCTTATCCCTCTACGAAAATTACTTTCGCCTCGTTTGAAAATCACCTCTCGAAATGTTTTATGAGTTTCACAACCCATTCGACGTGACCCTTTCGAGGAGTACCGCATGACCCTGTCCTTCGGCTATTGGCTGCTGGTGTATGCCGCCATCGCCATCATCGCGCTGATCGTTCTGATCGCCCGTTACCGGCTTAATCCCTTCATCGTCATCACCCTGGTCTCCATCGGCCTGGCATTGCTCGCCGGCATGCCGCCGTCCGGCGTGGTCGGCGCCTACGAGGCCGGTGTCGGCAAGACCCTGGGGCATATCGCGCTGGTGGTGGCGCTGGGCACGATGCTCGGCAAGATGATGGCCGAGTCCGGCGGCGCCGAGCAGGTGGCGCGTACCTTGATCGACCGTTTTGGTGAGAAGAACGCGCATTGGGCGATGGTGTGCATTGCGTTTCTGGTCGGGCTGCCGTTGTTCTTCGAAGTCGGTTTTGTGTTGCTGGTGCCGATTGCGTTTACCGTGGCGCGCCGCGTGGGTGTGTCGATCCTGATGGTCGGTTTGCCGATGGTCGCCGGGCTGTCGGTGGTGCATGCGCTGGTGCCGCCTCACCCGGCGGCGATGCTGGCGGTGCAGGTGTATCAGGCGTCGGTCGGGCAGACGTTGATGTATGCGATTTTGATCGGCA
This sequence comes from Pseudomonas sp. GM60, assembly GCF_000282415.1. NCBI lineage: Bacteria > Pseudomonadati > Pseudomonadota > Gammaproteobacteria > Pseudomonadales > Pseudomonadaceae > Pseudomonas > Pseudomonas sp. GM60. Next base: position 748 of record NZ_AKJI01000056.1, on the reverse strand, counting down.
TTCCGACGGCGATTATTGCCGGTCCGCTGTACGCCAAATTCATCGTGCCGCGCATTCAACTGCCGGCGGAAAACTCGCTGGAACGGCAGTTCCTCGAGCGTGAACCGCGCGACAGCCTGCCGGGTTTCGGCATCACTATGGCGACCATTTTGTTGCCGGTGCTGTTGATGCTGATCGGCGGTTGGGCCAACCTGATTTCCACACCGGGCAGCGGCTTCAACCAGTTCCTGTTGTTCATCGGCAACTCGGTGATCGCGCTGTTGCTGGCGACCTTGCTGAGCTTCTGGACCCTCGGCCTCGCCCAGGGCTTCAACCGTGAATCGATCCTCAAGTTCACCAACGAATGCCTGGCACCGACGGCCAGCATCACCTTGCTGGTCGGCGCCGGTGGCGGTTTGAACCGGATCCTGGTGGACGCCGGGGTCACCGACCAGATCGTCAGCCTGGCCCACGAATTTCACCTGTCGCCGCTGCTGATGGGCTGGCTGTTCGCTGCGTTGATGCGCATCGCCACCGGTTCCGCCACCGTGGCCATGACCACCGCTTCCGGCATTGTCGCGCCGGTGGCCATCGGTCTGGGTTATCCGCACCCGGAGTTGCTGGTGCTGGCGACCGGCGCGGGGTCGGTGATCTTTTCCCACGTCAACGACGGCGGCTTCTGGTTGATCAAGGAATACTTCAACATGAGCGTCACCCAGACGTTCAAGACCTGGACCGTGCTGGAGACCATTATTTCGCTGGTCGCCTT
>NZ_AKJI01000055.1:0-65014 GCF_000282415.1 Pseudomonas sp. GM60 | reverse complement strand
CACCGAACGAAAGGGGCAAGAGCCCTTTGGTTACTTTGGGGCTTCTCCAAAGTGACTCGCCGTAAGGGCGAAACCAATAGCCGCCGTTACCCCCAAAACGGATATGTACACAAACCCACAACCCAAGAGCCCAAAACCGAAAGCGGCAGAAAAGCGGCAGACGGCGGAAACCCGTTGCCGCTTTTCTGGCATTGCCGCCTTGCCCAAGCCCGCAAAGCCCCGGTTTACGGGCTTTTTTGAATTGGCACGCCACTTGCTATATCCATCGTACGAAAAATCAGGTCACCCGAAGGTTTCCCGACATGAGCATCAGCTTCGATAAAGCGCTCGGTATCCACGAACAAGCCCTGGGCTTCCGCGCCCAGCGTGCCGAAGTCCTGGCCAACAACATCGCCAACGCCGACACCCCGAACTACAAGGCTCGGGATCTGGACTTCTCGAAAGTGCTCGCCGAGCAGAACGAGAAAACCAAGAGCGGCACATTCGCCTTGAACATGACCAACAACCGTCATATCGAAGCCGAAGGCATGGGCAATGGCGACGAGTCGCTGCTGTATCGCACGCCGATGCAACCGTCGATTGACCAGAACACCGTGGACGCCCAGCTGGAACAGTCGAACTACGCGGAAAACGCGATCAACTTCCAGGCCAGCTTCACCCTGCTCAACAGCAAATTCAAAGGGCTGATGTCAGCCCTTCGCGGAGAGTAAGTCATGTCTCTATCCAGTGTTTTCAACATTGCCGGTAGCGGCATGAGTGCGCAAACAACGCGCTTGAACACCGTGGCCTCGAACATCGCCAACGCCGAGACCGTCTCGTCGAGCATCGACCAGACCTACCGCGCACGTCATCCGGTGTTCGCCACCATGTTCCAGGGCGGGCAGAGCGGCGGCAGCGATTCGTTGTTCCAGAACCAGGACGCGGCCGGTCAGGGCGTACAAGTGCTGGGCGTGGTCGAAGACCAGAGCAATCTGGAAGCGCGCTATGAGCCGAACCACCCGGCGGCCGACGCCAAGGGCTACGTCTACTACCCGAACGTCAACGTGGTTGAAGAAATGGCCGACATGATTTCCGCGAGCCGTTCGTTCCAGACCAACGCCGAAATGATGAACACCGCCAAAACCATGATGCAGAAGGTCCTGACCCTCGGTCAGTGATAAGGGGCGACTCAGATGAGTGTTACCGATACCACCAGCAGCATCAGCCTCAAAGACATCCTGGCCAACTCTTCGATCAAGACCAACACCAGTGCCGACGGCCTGGCGTCCGCCACGAACAGCGCCACCGGCAAAAAGGCCTTGGGCAAGGACGCGTTCCTGCAGTTGCTGGTGACACAGCTGAAGAACCAGAACCCGCTGGAGCCGCAGGACAACGGCGAGTTCGTTGCCCAGTTGGCGCAGTTCAGCAGCCTGGAAGGCATCACCACGCTTAACACCACCGTGAGTGGCCTGGCCAGCAACTACAACTCGTCCCAGGCCTTGCAGGCTTCGTCGCTGGTCGGGCGTTCGGTCATCGCCCCGAGCGACAAGGCCGTGGTCGATACCTCGAAGAGCTTTAACGGAACCATCGCCGTACCGGCGTCGGTCGATCCGGTGAAAGTGAAGATTACCGACGCCGATGGCAAGGTCATCCGCACCATCGACCTGGGCAGCCAGAAAGCCGGCACCGCCAGCTTCATCTGGGACGGCAAGAACGATGCGGGCGAAGTGGCCAAGGCGGGTACGTACACCTTCGGCGCCACCGCAACTTACGACGGCAAGGCGACTTCGCTGGTGACGTACCTGCCGGCGACTGTCAGCAGCGTGACCATCAGCCAGACCGGCGGTGAGTTGATGCTCAATCTCGCCGGTGGGGGCAGCATCGCCCTGTCCAAAGTACAAACAATTGGTATGTAGAGCCGACTAACACGGCACAAAGGAGTGGAATATGTCTTTCAATATCGGCCTTAGCGGTCTCTATGCAGCCAACAAACAACTGGACGTGACCGGCAACAACATCGCCAACGTCGCGACCACCGGTTTCAAATCGTCCCGTGCGGAATTCTCGGACGTTTACTCGGCCACCAAGCTGGGTTCCGGTAGCAAAACCATTGGTAACGGCGTGCGCCTGGCCAACGTTTCCCAGCAGTTCACCCAGGGCGACGTCAACAACACCGGCAACGTGCTGGACATGGGCATCAACGGTTCCGGCTTCTTCGTGCTGAACGACAACGGCTCGCTGTCCTACACCCGTGCCGGTACGTTCAAGGTCGACAAGGACGGTTACGTCACCAACACCGACGGCACTGCGCGTCTGCAAGGTTACGGCGTGGACGCCAACGGCAAGATCATCAACGGCGTGTTGACCGACCTGCGTATCGATACTTCGAACCTGGCGCCAAAAAACACCTCCACGGTGTCGTCGACGATCAACCTGAACTCCACCTCACCGGTTATCGATCAGGTTGCCACCCCGTTTGATTCGACCAAAGAAGCCACCTTCACCAAACAGTTCAGTACCCCGATTTATGACACTCAGGGTAACAAGCACGTCATGGACCAATACATGGTCAAGACCGGGGCGAACACCTGGAAAACCTACACCCTGATTGATGGTCGCAACCCGAATGGCACCGACCCTAGTCCTACCGCGGTTCCGTTGAACCTGCCGGTCGCTTCGACCATGGTGTTCGATACCTCGGGCAATCTGGTTTCGGTCACCACACCGGCCGTTCCGGCGCCGATCGTCAGCCCTGACCTGAAGGTCACCGGCTGGATTCCCGGTGACGTGAAAAATGGCGTGTGGACAGCGAACGGCGCTACTTCCGGCGTCGTTACGGTCTCCATGGCCAAAACCTCGCAGTACAACGCCGATACCGCACGTTCGATTCCTTCGCAGAACGGCTACGCCACCGGCCAGATCACCAACCTGACCATCGATGGCAGCGGTATCATGCTGGCCAACTTCAGCAACAGCCAGACCAAGGCCATCGGCCAGATCTCGCTCGCCAGCTTCACCAACGAGCAAGGTCTGCAGCCAGTAGGCGGCACCAGCTGGAAAGAAACCTACTCCTCGGGTATCCCGGGCTACGATGCGCCGAACACCGGCACCTTGGGCGAGATCCACTCCAACTCCCTGGAAGAGTCCAACGTCAACCTGACCAGCGAACTGGTCGACCTGATCAAGGCACAGAGCAACTACCAGGCGAACGCCAAGACCATCTCGACTCAAAGCACCATCATGCAGACCATCATTCAGATGACCTGATGCGGGTTGGTTGAAAGCGCTACACAAGGAGCCCCTCGGAAGAGGGGCTTTTTTGTGACCGGGATTTTGTGTTGTCAGGGATGGCCTCTTCGCGGGCAAGCCCGCTCCCACAGGGTTAAACGTCTTTCATATGCTTTGTGAACAACACGAAACCTGTAGGAGCCGGCTTGCTGGCGATCCAGGCGCCGCGGTCATTCAGGCGCGCCGCGTCATCGTTCATCGCCAGCAAGCCGGCTCCTACAGGTCCGCAGGCAAAAGAAAACCCCCGACCAATCCAGAGGACCGATCGGGGGTTGTCGGGTAAGCGCCTTTCAGCGCCTACCGGCTCAGCTTATTGGCAAGCTTCGCAATCCGGCTCGTCGATGGCGCAAGCCTTCGGCACTGGAGCAGGACCGGCAGGAGCTGCCAGGACCGAATCTTCACCGTGGTTGCCGCCGCTGGAAACAGCGTTCAGCTTGCCGGTGTTGATGGTCGACTTCTCGGTGCTGGTCGCGGCCAGGGCACGGAGGTAGTAAGTGGTTTTCAGACCACGGTACCAAGCCATGCGGTAGGTCACGTCCAGCTTCTTGCCCGATGCGCCAGCGATGTACAGGTTCAGCGATTGAGCCTGGTCGATCCACTTCTGACGACGGCTTGCCGCGTCGACGATCCACTTGGTGTCCACTTCGAAGGCAGTCGCGTAGAGCTCTTTGAGTTCTTGCGGGATGCGCTCGATCTGCTGCACCGAACCGTCGTAGTACTTCAGGTCGTTGATCATGACCGAGTCCCACAGACCGCGAGCCTTCAGGTCGCGAACCAGGTACGGGTTGATCACGGTGAATTCGCCCGACAGGTTCGATTTCACGTAGAGGTTCTGGTAGGTCGGTTCGATCGACTGCGAGACGCCAGTGATGTTGGCGATGGTCGCGGTCGGTGCGATGGCCATGATGTTGGAGTTACGAATGCCTTTCTGTACACGGGCGCGAACCGGTGCCCAGTCCAGGGATTCGTTCAGGTCAACGTCGATGTACTTCTGGCCGCGCTGCTCGATCAGGATCTGTTGCGAATCCAGCGGCAGGATGCCTTTGGACCACAGGGAACCCTGGAACGTCTCGTATGCGCCGCGCTCGTCGGCCAGGTCGCAGGACGCCTGGATCGCGTAGTAGCTGACCGCTTCCATCGACTTGTCGGCGAACTCGACGGCAGCGTCGGAACCGTAAGGAATGTGCTGCAGGTACAAAGCGTCCTGGAAGCCCATGATGCCCAGACCGACCGGACGGTGCTTGAAGTTGGAGTTCTTCGCTTGCGGCACCGAGTAGTAGTTGATGTCGATAACGTTATCGAGCATGCGAACAGCGGTGTTCACGGTGCGTTCCAGCTTGGCGGTGTCCAGCTTGCCGTTGACGATGTGGTTCGGCAGGTTGATCGAGCCCAGGTTGCAAACGGCGATCTCATCCTTGTTGGTGTTCAAGGTGATCTCGGTGCACAGGTTCGAGCTGTGGACCACGCCAACGTGCTGCTGCGGGCTGCGCAGGTTGCACGGGTCTTTGAAGGTCAGCCATGGGTGGCCGGTTTCAAACAGCATGGACAGCATTTTGCGCCACAGGTCTTTGGCCTGGATGGTCTTGAACAGCTTGACCTTGCCAGGGTACTCGGTCAGGGCTTCGTAGTACTCGTAACGCTCTTCGAAAGCCTTGCCGGTCAGGTCGTGCAGGTCCGGTACTTCGGATGGCGAGAACAGGGTCCACTTGCCGTCATCGAAGACGCGCTTCATGAACAGGTCAGGGATCCAGTTGGCGGTGTTCATGTCGTGGGTACGACGACGATCATCACCGGTGTTCTTGCGGAGTTCGATGAACTCCTCGATGTCCATGTGCCAGGTTTCCAGGTAGGCACACACAGCGCCTTTGCGCTTGCCACCCTGGTTAACGGCAACGGCGGTGTCGTTCACCACTTTCAGGAACGGAACCACGCCCTGGGATTTGCCGTTGGTGCCCTTGATGTACGAACCGAGTGCACGAACCGGGGTCCAGTCGTTGCCCAGGCCGCCGGCGAATTTCGACAACATGGCGTTGTCGTGGATCGCGTGGTAGATGCCCGACAGGTCATCCGGCACGGTGGTCAGGTAGCAGCTGGACAGCTGTGGACGCAGGGTGCCGGCGTTGAACAGGGTCGGAGTCGAGGACATGTAGTCGAAGGACGACAACAGGTTGTAGAACTCGATCGCACGGTCTTCTTTCTGCTTCTCTTCGATCGCCAGGCCCATGGCCACGCGCATGAAGAAGATTTGCGGCAGTTCGAAGCGGATACCGTCCTTGTGGATGAAGTAACGGTCGTACAGGGTTTGCAGGCCCAGGTAAGTGAACTGCTGATCGCGCTCGTGGTTGATCGCCTTGCCGAGTTTTTCCAGGTCGAAGGTGGCCAGGACCGGGTTCAGCAATTCGAATTCGATACCCTTGGCGATGTACGCAGGCAATGCCTTGGCGTACAGGTCGACCATTTCGTGGTGGGTCGCGCTTTCGGCAACGTTCAGGAAGCTCAGGCCTTCGGCACGCAGGGTGTCCATCAGCAGGCGGGCGGTCACGAACGAGTAGTTCGGCTCACGCTCGACCAGGGTACGGGCAGTCATCACCAGGGCGGTGTTGACGTCGGTCAGGGCCACGCCGTCGTACAGGTTTTTCAGGGTTTCGCGCTGGATCAGGTCGCCGTCGACTTCTTCCAGGCCTTCGCACGCTTCAGTGACGATGGTGTTCAGGCGACCCATGTCCAGCGGTGCAAAAGTGCCGTCGGCGCGGGTGATGCGGATCGACGGGTGAGCGTTGACCGCTTCTTCTGCCGGAGCGTGGGCAGCGCGTTGTTTCGAACGACCGTCGCGATAGATCACGTAGTCGCGAGCCACTTTCTGCTCGCCGGCACGCATCAGGGCCAGTTCGACCTGGTCCTGGATTTCTTCGATGTGGATGGTACCGCCCGATGGCATGCGACGCTTGAAGGTCGCGGTGACCTGTTCGGTCAGGCGGGCCACGGTGTCATGGATTCGCGACGAAGCGGCAGCGGTGCCGCCTTCAACTGCGAGAAACGCTTTGGTGATCGCGACGGTGATCTTGTCATCGGTGTAAGGAACGACAGTGCCGTTACGCTTGATCACGCGCAGTTGGCCAGGCGCGGTGGCGGACAGATCCGAAGTCGAATCAGCGGCCTGCGGCAAAGTGCCCTGCGGGTTCTCGCGAGTTGTGTCGGTTTGCATGGGGGGTTGTCTCCACATTCTCTATGTTTGTTTGGGCACCATCACGGTGCCCACCGTTCCGTCCTGAAGCACTACAACCGGCTGGGCCGGGCATACCAACTTCGGGACAGATCAGGAAGGGGGCTGTTGGGGCGCCGCTTCCATGCCGAAGTCTTTGGTCTCAGGCCTTGAGCCTGACACCAGGATCCTTTTGGGTGACAGTAATCGACTGCAACACCCGTACCGTTAACGCCGTTTCCGGCTCAAAAACAGTAGCCATCCGCACGCGCGGTTTGGTCTTTCGAAAATACGTTTGGTTCAACCGGAAAGAGGCAATAAAAGCGCTTGAAATCGGTGTCCGGTTTGTGTTTGGTTTTTGGCGTAAAACCCTACATGTAGGGTTTTTTTCGCGCCGGGGTACAAGATAATGCGTTTCGGAGGGTGTTGCAACGTACTACCTGTGGATAAACCTGTGCGTAAATTGTGTGTGAAAGGTGGAACGAGCGTGTAGGCCGCGACCTAGCTGGAGCGGACTGTTTTTCGCTGATTTTCAGCGATTGAAAACAGTCATTCGGATTTTTAAGGGCGCGAACCCTATCACAAAAAACCGGGTTGTCCGAACGCATTTGCCGGCTTGTGTTCTCGGCGGGCGACGTTTATACAATCGGCCGATGGTTACGCATTCTTATCCTCCCCAATCATTACAAAAAGACGGGCGGATCCTTCCTTATTAGTGTTGTTGGCAAGCAGAGGTCACCGTGGAGCAAGAAGCCTGGCAGGTATTGATAGTGGAAGACGACCAGCGTCTGGCCGAACTGACCCGCGAATACCTGGAGGCCAATGGCCTGCGTGTGTCGATCGAAGGCAACGGCGCCCTGGCGGCCGCGCGCATCATCAAGGAGAAACCGGACCTGGTGATCCTCGACCTGATGCTGCCGGGCGAAGACGGCCTGAGCATTTGCCGCAAGGTCCGTGACAAATACGACGGGCCGATCCTGATGCTCACCGCGCGTACCGACGACACCGATCAAATCCTCGGCCTCGACCTGGGCGCCGACGACTACGTCTGCAAACCGGTTCGTCCACGCCTGCTGCTGGCCCGCATTCAGGCCCTGTTGCGGCGCAGTGAAACGCCTGAACCCGTCCCGGAAAAACAACGGCGCCTGCAATTCGGCCCGCTGGTGGTGGACAACGCCTTGCGTGAAGCCTGGCTGCATGACAACGGCATCGAGCTGACCAGCGCCGAGTTCGACCTGCTGTGGCTGTTGGTGGCCAATGCCGGGCGCATCCTCTCTCGTGAAGAGATTTTCACCGCACTGCGCGGCATCGGCTATGACGGCCAGGACCGCTCCATCGATGTGCGCATCTCGCGCATCCGGCCGAAGATCGGCGATGACCCGGATCATCCGCGCCTGATCAAAACCATCCGCAGCAAAGGCTATCTGTTCGTGCCGGAAGCCTGCGTAGACCCGTCGCTGTGAATTCGATCTTCCTGCGTATCTATGGCGGCATGTGCGCGGCGCTGATTCTGGTGGCGGTGCTCGGCGTGCTGGCCCTGCACATGCTCAACCAGGTGCGCAGCGAGCAGTACCGCGAGCGCCTGGCCCATGGCACGTTCTCGCTGATGGCCGACAACCTGCAACCGATGAACGAAACCCAGCGTCACCGCGCCTTGCTGGTGTGGGAACGCCTGCTCGGGATTCCGTTGGCGCTGAAGACGTTCGCCCAGACCGACCTCGACCTGACTCAGCGCACCCGCGTGCTGCGCGGTCAGGCGCTGGTGGAGCAGACCGGTCCGCATGCGGCGAAGGTCTATCGACTGATCAGCGACAAGGAGCAGTTGATGCTCACGGGGGAGGTGCAGCAGATCAGCGAGCAACTGGCCCGTGCGACTATTTACCTGCTCGCCGATGAGCTGGTGCGCGTGCCGGTGGCCGAGCAGCCCAAGCGCCTTGCGCAATTGAAAGAAGACAAGGGGTTTGGTTTCGACTTGCGGCTGGTCACGGTCGACGAAGCGGACATGGACGAAGACCAGAGCCGTCGGGTGTCCGAAGGCGATACGGTGATGGCGCTGGGCAAGGGTGGCGATTCGATCCGGGTGTTTGCCGGCATGGTCGGCACGCCGTGGGTGCTGGAAATCGGTCCGTTGTATCAGATGAATCCTTACCCGCCGGAGTGGCTGGTGCTGATCGCGGCGCTGGGCTTGAGCCTGATCGGGTTGATCGTCTATCTCTTGGTGCGGCAACTGGAGCGCCGCTTGCGCGGGCTCGAAGCGGCCGCCACGCGCATCGCCAAAGGCAGCCTGGAAACCCGCGTGCCGGCGCGCGGCGCCGACTCGGTGGGACGCCTGGCCTCGGCGTTCAACGGCATGGCCGAGCACTTGCAGCAGTTGCTGGCGATCCAGCGTGAACTGGTACGCGCGGTGTCCCACGAATTGCGCACGCCCGTGGCGCGGCTGCGTTTCGGCCTGGAGATGATCGGTTCGGCCACCACGCCGCAGGCGCTGGAGAAGTACCGCGAGGGCATGGATCACGACATTGAAGACCTTGATCGGCTGGTGGACGAGATGCTCACTTATGCGCGGCTGGAACAGGGTTCGCCCGCGCTGAATTTCCAGCGGATCGACCTGGATGCGTTGGTCAATCAAGTGATCGAAGAATTGGCGCCCTTGCGCGCCGACGTCACGGTGCAGCGCGGTTTGTGCCTCTCGGCCGCCGATTGCGATGATGCCTGGGTCGAGGCCGAACCCCGTTACCTGCACCGGGCGATCCAGAACCTGGTGAGCAACGCCATGCGCCATGCCTCATCGCGGGTGACCGTCAGCTATCAGGTCGGGCAGCAGCGTTGTCGGGTGGACATCGAGGATGACGGGCCGGGTGTGCCGGAATCCGCGTGGGAGAAAATATTTACGCCGTTCCTGCGTCTCGATGACAGCCGAACCCGTGCTTCGGGTGGGCATGGGTTGGGACTGTCGATCGTGCGGCGGATCATCCATTGGCATGACGGGCGAGCGTTGATCAGCAAGAGCAAGAGCCTGGGTGGGGCGTGTTTCAGTTTGAGTTGGCCGCGCAATCAGGAGAAGCGTTGAGATTTTTGTTGTCACGGAAATCGCCTTCGCGGGCAAGCCTCGCTCCTACAGGATCACATTCCCTGTAGGAGCGAGGCTTGCCCGCGAAGAGGCCCTGTCCGACACCAAAGATCTTCAGGTCTTGATACTGACCAGACTCAACAACTGCCCATCCTTGACCCCGAACTGCGCATCCAGCTCGGTGCCATGGCGCCATTCACTGGAAAGATCCGTCAGCAATCGCAACCGCACCTCACCCGCCTCGGACCACTCCAACACCTCGGCATGCTCAAAGTAGAAGCGCTGCTGAACAATCGGATACAGCGCCTTGAACAAACTTTCCTTCACCGAAAACGTCAGCGTCACCAGCAGCGCCAGTTGATCGCGATGGCCTGCCTCCATGCGTTGTAACTCCGGCGGGGTGAGAATTTCCCCGGCCAGGCGCTCGGCCCGTTCAGGGTTGAGCAGGTTTTCCAGGTCCATTCCCAGGCCGCGCCAGTGGGTTTTCTGCGCGACAATCGCCGCAGCGCGGCCGGTGCTGTGGGTGATCGAGCCGCAGATGTGCGCGGGCCAGACCGGCGCCCGGTCTTCGCCAATGGCCGGGGTAAAATTCAGCCCTTCCAATCGCTGCAACGCGGCGCGAGCGCAAATCCGGCCGGCGAGAAACTCGGCCTGACGCTTGGCCACCGAACGCTGGATGGTCGCAGGCGGCTCGATGGCGCTGCGCTGAAAGTCATCGGCGGCCAGTTGCGAGGTGTTGAAGTGCGTGCTCAGCAGCACCGTATCAGGCAACACGAACGGCAGCGGCCAATGGGCATCGAGTGGGGTGCAGCAGGCGGGCAGGGCGGGGACGGGATTCATGTCGGGCATTTTGCCGGGTTGCCTTGAAGCTGGGTAGTGCAAAGGTTCAGAACCGAGGCGTGGCCATCGCGAGCAGGCTCACTCCCACATTGGAATGCATTTCAAATGTGGGAGTGAGCCTGCTCGCGATGGCCGCGCCGCGGTCTACCTGCTCAACCAAATATCTTCTTGAAGAATGCCTGCATATCCGCCCACGATTTCTCATCCGCCGCCTTGTTGTAACCAATATCCGGCCCGCCATGATCGCCATGGCTCAAGCGATCCGCATCCGGATTGCTGAACCCATGCTTGGCGCCCTCAAGGTTGACGAATTGATAATCGGCCCCGGCCTTGTCCATTTCCGCCTTGAACGCCGCGACGTTTTCCGCCGTCACCATGCTGTCCAGCGCGCCATGCTCGACCAGGATTTTCGCCTTCACGCTGCCCGGTGTTGCAGGCGCTTTGGTTGCCAGCGCTCCGTGGAAACTCACCACGCCCGCCAACGGCAAGCCCTGACGTGCCGCATTCAGCACCACGCTGCCGCCGAAGCAGTAACCAATCGCGGCGATTTTATCCGGATCGGTTTGCGGCTGTTTCTTCAACAGATCCAGCCCGGCCTGAAACCGCGCACTGGCGGCGTCGCTGTCCTTGATCGCCGCTTGCATGAACGCCATGGCGTCCTTGGGGTGTTCGGTGTTTTTGCCGTCGCCATACATATCGATGGCCAGGGCGCTGTAGCCCAGGCCGGCGAGGTCACGGGCCCGGCGCTTGGCATAGTCATTGAGGCCCCACCACTCATGAACCACCACAACGCCAGGGCGGGGGCCTTTAACCGCGTCGTCGTAAGCGTAATACCCGATCAGCTTGGTGCCGTCGGGGCTTTGATAGGGGATTTCCTGGGTCTTGATGGCCGCCTGGCTGAGCCCGCTCACGGCCAGCAAGAACAGGGCAAGGAATATACGCATGGTCGGATCTCCTGCAAAAAAGTCGTCAACACAGCCTAGTCGATCTGGTTCAGCTCGGGTTCAGAGTGCGTTCAGGGGGAGTTCAGGGGCCGGTGCGTAAGGTAGCGCCGTACCCAAAGCATCTGCGCATGAGGACATTCCCCTATGACTGGCTTTAAAAACCTGCTGTTGGCATTCACCGTTTTGAGCGCGAGCACCGCGGCGTTCGCTTCCGACGATAATGTCGCCAGCCTTGCTCTTGGGAAGACCGGCGAGCGACCCAAAAAGTCCCTCACCCTGCACAGCATCGGCACGAACGGCGTGGTCAGTCATGACAGTGCCTGGGGCGCGCAGTTGGGCCGCCCGAACCCTCAGGCCGATTACTGCGCTGCTTACGCGAACGTGTCGGTCTTTCACAATGGCATTAAACTCCGTCAGGAGAACCTCATGGGCCGCTATGATCTGTCTTGAAATACGCCGTTGCACCTCTGGAGAGGTTGAATTGCCCGGGAGAGCGTTATGAAATTGCTGGTCGTCGAAGATGAAGCGCTGTTGCGCCATCACCTGCAAACCCGCCTGACGGACAGTGGCCACGTGGTCGAGTCCGTGGCCAACGCCGAGGAGGCGCTGTACCAGACCGAGCAATTCAACCATGACCTGGCGGTGATCGACCTCGGCCTGCCCGGCATGGGCGGGCTCGACCTGATCCGTCAGCTGCGCTCGCGGGGCAAGACCTTCCCGATCCTGATCCTCACCGCGCGCGGCAACTGGCAGGACAAGGTCGAAGGCCTCGCTGCCGGCGCCGACGATTACGTGGTCAAGCCGTTCCAGTTCGAAGAGCTGGATGCGCGCCTGAATGCCTTGCTGCGTCGTTCCAGCGGTTTCACCCAGTCGACCATCGTCGCCGGGCCGCTGCTGCTCGACCTCAATCGCAAGCAGGCGTCCCTCGATGAACAACCGCTGGCGCTGACTGCCTACGAGTACCGGATCCTCGAATACCTGATGCGCCATCACCAGCAAGTGGTGGCCAAGGACCGCTTGATGGAGCAGCTCTACCCGGATGACGACGAGCGCGATCCGAACGTGATCGAAGTGCTGGTCGGCCGCTTGCGCCGCAAACTCGAAGGCCCGGCCGGCTTCAAGCCGATCGACACCGTGCGGGGCCTCGGCTACCTGTTCAATGAGCGCTGCACTTGATTCGTTCGCTTCGTGTCCGTTTGATGCTCGCCGCCACGATCCTGGCGGTGTTGTTCATGCTGGCGTTGCTGCCGGCGATGCAGGGCGCGTTCAGCCTGGCGCTGCAGGACTCCATCGAGCAGCGCCTGGCGTCGGACGTCACCACGCTGATTTCCGCCGCCCGGGTCGAGGGCAACCACTTGCAGATGCCGGCGCAGTTGCCCGACGAGCGTTTCAACCTCACCGACAGCCGTTTGCTCGGCTACATCTATGACCGTGAAGGTCACCTGGTCTGGCGCTCGAAGGGGACTCAGGAAGAGGACATCAACTACAAACCGCGTTACGACGGGCGCGGTAACGAGTTCGCGAGGATCAGCGAAGCCAACGGCCAGGAATTCTTCGTCTATGACGTCGAAGTCAAACTGCTCGGCGGCAAAAGCGCGGCGTTCAGCATCGTCGCGCTGCAGCCGGTGCGCGAGTACGAAGACACCCTCGAAGGCCTGCGGGAAAATCTCTATCTGGGTTTCGGCGCCGCTTTGTTGGTGCTGCTGGCGTTGTTGTGGATCGGCCTGACCTGGGGTTTGCAGGCGTTGCGTCGACTCAGTCAGGAGCTCGACGAAATCGAAAGCGGCACCCGCGAAAGCCTCAGCGAACAGCACCCGCGTGAATTGTTGCGCCTGACCGGCTCGCTCAACCGCTTGCTGCACAGCGAGCGCGAACAGCGCAGCCGCTATCGCGATTCCCTCGACGACCTGGCCCACAGCCTGAAAACCCCGTTGACCGTGCTGCAAGGCGTCAGCGAAGACATGGCGCAACGCCCGGCGGATCGCGATCAGGCCTGGGTGCTGCAAACCCAGATCGAGCGCATGAGCCAGCAGATCAGCTATCAGTTGCAGCGCGCCAGCCTGCGCAAAAGCGGCCTGGTGCGCCATCAGGTGCGGTTGCGTCCGGTGCTGCAAAGTCTCTGCGACACGCTGGACAAGGTCTACCGTGACAAACGCGTGCGGGTGGCCTTCGATCTGCCGGAGCAATGCTACGTGCCCATCGAGCAGGGCGCCTTGCTGGAAATGATGGGCAACCTGCTGGAAAACGCCTATCGCCTGTGCCTGGGCGAAGTGCGCATCAGCGTGCGCGAGACCTTGAGCGGGGTCGAATTGTGCGTCGAGGACGACGGGCCGGGTGTGCCGCCGGATCAGCGTGCGCGGATTCTGCAGCGCGGCGAACGGCTGGACCGTCAGCACCCGGGGCAGGGGATCGGGTTGGCGGTGGTCAAGGACATCATCGAGAGTTACAACGCGAAGCTGACCCTGGGCGATTCGCCCATGGGCGGCGCGGCGTTCCGGATTCATTTTCCGGTGGTGTGATTGCCGAAACACCGCGATCCCCTGTAGGAGCCGGCTTGCCGGCGATGGCGATTTCAAGGACGCCATCGCCGGCAAGCCGGCTCCTACAGGTTATGCGTTTTAATTCTCCTGCGCGCGGTAGGCTCCGGGTGTAAGCCCGGTCCATTTCTTGAACGCCCGATGAAACGCCGAAGGCTCGGAAAACCCCAGCTGCTCGGCAATCTGTTGCAACGACAGGTCCGCGCGCCCCAGGTGATAAATCGCAATGTCCCGGCGCAACTGATCCTTCAACTCCTGAAAACTCGAACCCTCTTCGCGCAAATGCCGGCGTAGCGTCTGCGGGCTGATGTGCAGGTGCGCGGCCACCGCTTCCAGGTCCGGCCAGCGCGCACTGTCGCGGCTGAGCAAACGGCGCAACTGGCTGCTCAGGCTGTCGCCGTCATCCGGGCGCGACAACAGGTCGGCGGGGGAGTGTTCGAGGAAATGCTTGAGGGTCCGCTCGTCCTGCAGCAACGGCATGTTCAGGTAGCGACTGTGGAACAGCAGACTGCTCTGCGCCGCTGAAAACTCCATCGGGCAGGGGAACAGCAACTCGTATTCGGCGCCGTGCTCGGGCTTCGGGTAGCTGAACGTCGCTTGTTCCAGGCGGATGCGCTGGCCGATCAGCCAACTGCCGAGGCGATGCCAGACCATCAACTGGCTTTCGGTGAGGAAATGGTCCGGGTCCTGAAACTGCGAATCGTCCAGGCTCAGGCGGATCATTTCGTTTTCGCGGGTCAGGGTCAGGCGCGGGCCGCCGGGGAACAGGCTATAAAACAACAAGCCGCGATGCAGTGCCTTGTCGAGATTGCGGCAGTGAATCACCGCATGGCACATCATCGCGAAACTGCCGGTTTTACTCGGCACAGGCCCGAAGCCCAGGTACTCGTCGTCGAGTGCCAGCCACAATCCCTGGATCAAGCGGGTGAACTGCTCAGGCGCAATGCGCGCACGCGGTTCTTCCAGCAGCTCGGGGCTGATGCCGAGTTGTTGCAACAGGTTTGAACAGTCATGACCCAGCCGACGCGCGCCACCGAGGGCGGCACGGGCGAAATGGCTGGCGATGGTACGTTCGCGCATAGAAGGCAGGTCCGTCTATTGAACGACGGATGGTAGTCGTCGGGTCAGGCAATGGACAAGGCGGATATCCGCCAAATTGCAGGACGAGGTTTGGCGGATGGGCGGAAATCCGCCACTGTTTTATAGCGCACCCAAGGCACGTTGAACCTGTAACCCCAGATGTCAAAAGGCTCGCAGCGGATTTTGCAAAAGTGGCACGCCGCTTGCGATGTAACGAGCAGATGCCTGCCGTCGTGCAGCTCGAAAAAACAAATCCCTCCAGTGCAGGAGGGTTCGCAATTCAGGTGTCGTGGGCAACAGATGGATGTTGTTAGCGCGCACTCTTGAGGAACTTTGCAATGACGACTCGTCAGCCACTGTACAAATCCCTGTATTTCCAGGTGATCGTTGCCATCGCCATCGGCATCCTGCTTGGTCACTTCTACCCGCAGACCGGTGTGGCCCTCAAGCCGCTGGGTGACGGGTTCATCAAACTGATCAAAATGGTCATCGCTCCAATCATCTTCTGTACGGTCGTCAGCGGTATCGCCGGCATGCAGAACATGAAATCGGTCGGCAAGACCGGCGGTTATGCGCTGCTGTACTTCGAAATCGTTTCCACTATTGCCTTGCTGATCGGTCTGGTCGTGGTCAACGTCGTGCAACCGGGCGCCGGCATGCACATCGACGTAACGACTCTGGATACCAGCAAAATCGCTGGCTTCATCTCGGCCGGTAAAGACCAGAGCATCGTCGCCTTTATCCTCAATGTGATCCCTAACACCATCGTCGGCGCTTTCGCCAACGGCGATATCCTGCAAGTTCTGATGTTCTCGGTGATCTTCGGTTTCGCCCTGCATCGCCTGGGTGCGTACGGCAAGCCGGTCCTGGACTTTATCGATCGCTTCGCCCACGTGATGTTCAACATCATCAACATGATCATGAAGCTCGCGCCGGTCGGTGCCTTCGGTGCCATGGCCTTCACCATTGGTGCTTACGGTGTTGGCTCGCTGGTACAGCTTGGTCAACTGATGATCTGCTTCTACATCACCTGCATCCTGTTTGTGGTTCTGGTATTGGGCGCCATCTGCCGCGCGCATGGTTTCAGCGTACTCAAGCTGATCCGCTACATCCGTGAAGAACTGCTGATCGTACTGGGCACTTCCTCGTCGGAATCGGCTCTGCCACGCATGCTGATCAAAATGGAACGCCTGGGTGCGGATAAATCGGTAGTGGGTCTGGTGATCCCGACTGGTTACTCCTTCAACCTCGACGGTACTTCGATCTACCTGACCATGGCGGCTGTGTTTATCGCTCAGGCGACTGATACGCCGATGGACCTCACTCACCAGATCACCTTGCTGCTGGTGCTGCTGTTGTCCTCCAAAGGTGCGGCAGGTGTGACCGGTAGTGGTTTCATCGTGCTGGCAGCCACTCTGTCGGCCGTGGGTACTCTGCCAGTAGCCGGCCTGGCGCTGATCCTCGGTATCGACCGCTTCATGTCCGAAGCCCGTGCGCTGACCAACCTTGTTGGTAATGCTGTTGCGACCCTGGTCGTGGCCAAGTGGGTGAAAGAGCTGGACGAAGACAAGCTGCAAGTCGAGCTGGCTTCCGGTGGTCGCGGTATCTCCGATGAACGTGAAGTAGACGACCTGGGTGTGGCTGAAGGCCCAACCCCAAGCAACGTCAAGTAACACGCGTTGTCATGAAAAAACCCGCTTCGGCGGGTTTTTTCTCATGCCTGGAATTTGAGCGTAACGGTCACAGTTGCTGACACATCAGGTGATTGCTGCAATGTGATTGGCTGCCTAGGCTGGAGGCATCGAATACGGAGATCGCTCATGCCCGGCCCATTGGCATCACTCAAGGTTCTGGATTTCTCGACATTGTTGCCGGGGCCGTTCGCCTCGCTGTTATTGGCTGACATGGGCGCCGAGGTTTTGCGCATCGAGTCGCCGACCCGCATGGACCTGTTGCGGGTGCTGCCGCCCCATGACCAAGGCGTGTCGGCCAGCCACGCGTACCTCAATCGCAACAAGCGCAGCCTGGCGCTGGACCTCAAGCAGCCCGAGGCGCTGGCGGTGATCAAGCAACTGGTGCAGGACTACGACATCGTCCTGGAGCAATTCCGCCCCGGTGTCATGGAACGATTGGGCCTGGGGTATGAAGCGTTGAAAGCCATCAACCCAAAGCTGATCTATGTGTCGATCACTGGATACGGGCAAACCGGCCCCTACAAGGATCGCGCCGGCCACGACATCAATTACCTGGCGCTGGCGGGGCTGGCGAGCTACACCGGCCGCGCCGACAACGGCCCGCTGCCCTTGGGCGTGCAAGTGGCGGATGTCGCCGGCGGTTCGTTGCACGGCGTCATCGGCCTGCTGGCGGCGGTGATCGCCCGGCAACAAAGCGGGTTGGGGCAGCATCTGGATGTGAGCATGACCGACTGCGCGTTCAGCCTGAACGCCATGGCCGGGGCCGGGTACCTGGCCTGCGGCGAGGAGCCGGGCCGGGAAGACCAGATGCTCAACGGCGGCAGCTTCTACGATTATTACCGTTCACGGGATGGCCGCTGGTTATCGGTGGGCAGCCTGGAGCCGCCGTTCATGAAACAACTGTGCACGGCACTGGGGCTGGAGGAGTTGGCGACATTGGGCCTGTCACCTCAGCCTGCCCAGCAAAAGAGGCTAAAGGACGCGCTGCAGACTGAATTCGAGAAACACGACTTTGCCGAATTGTGCGCGCTGTTTGCCGAGCTCGATGCGTGCGTCGAGCCGGTGCTGACCTTGGGTGAGGCGATTCGGCATCCGCAGTTGCAGGCGCGGGAATTGGTGACCGACGTGCCGCGAGGAGATGGCACGAGCCAGGCGCAGATGGCGTGTCCGTTGAAGTTCTCGGATGGTTTGCCCGAGCCTCGGCATATCGGTGCGGCGCTGGGTGAACATACGGATCAGGTGTTGGGGGAGTTGGGGTTTGGTGCTGAGCGGATTGCCGAATTGCGGCGTGCCAAGGTGATTATGTAGGGTTTTCGATGGCCTCTTCGCGGGCAAGCCCGCTCCCACAGGGATTTTGGTGACCGCATTATTTGTGAACGACAATGAAACCTGTGGGAGCGGGCTTGCCCGCGAAGGGGCCCGCCAAAACACCACAAATCCGACTTACTCGACCCGCATCTCCCCACTGAACACCAACGTGCTCCGGCACCGCCGACACAAATACCGCCGCCCCTGCCGCACCAGGCTGTGGCGCTGCGCCGAAAACGGGAAATCACTGTCGGCGCACGGGCATTTGTAGATATAGCGCGTCACGCTGCGACGCTTGACGTCGTAGGTGTGGCAGCGATTGGGCGGCAGTTCGTACACGCCACGCATGATCAGTTGCCACTCTTCGCCGTGGGGCTGGATGCGATCGCCAAACAGCTGATGAGCGATCAGGTGGGCGACTTCATGGGCCACGGTCTGCTTGAGGAAGTCTTCAGTGTTTTCGCGGTACAGCTGCGGATTGAAGCGCAGCAGGTTCTCGTGCAGATGCGCGACACCGGCTTTCTGCCCGCGCAGCTTGAGGCTCACCACGGGGCGTTTGAAGGTTCGTTTGAAAAAGGATTCGGCTTGTTGGTAACAGTCTTCGACGCGGGTATTGAGTTGCTCGGGCATGCTTGATGGATCTCCAGAGACGTCGAGTATGCCGCAACGCTCGGGCCTTGCGAATCGCCAGGGCGCCGAATGGTCGTTACCCCCACATTGAAAGGCCGCCTTGCGGCGGCCTGTATTGGCAGATCTTGATTTTGGGTGGCGAGCGTAACTAATTCGTGTAGACCGGCCCCACGCCGAGTCCCCAGACAATGACAGTGAATGCCATGATCGCCACCAGTACGACTAAACCGACGGCGAGCACCGAACTTGAAAACAGAAATCCCTCGTCAGATGGAATGTTCATGAAAGTTGGAAGCCCCACATACAGCAGGTACACCGTGTAGCAGATGGCCGCCGTCCCGACGATCATCCCCAGCCACATGTGTGGGTACAGTGCCGCGAGGCCGCCAATGAACAGCGGGGTCGCGGTGTAGGTCGCAAACGCAACGCAACGTGCCAGACTCGGGTTGGCGTCATAGGTGCGGGCCATCCAGTGGATGAACGCGCCCATTACGGCAACGCCGCCGAGCATCGCCACGTACGACATGATCGTCATCCATAGCGCGCTTTCCTGCGTCAGCATCACCGGTGCCCGGCTGCCAATTACCCAGCCGACCTGCGTGGTGCCGATAAACGCCGACACGGCGGGGATCGCCGCCAGAATCAGCGTGTGGGTCAGGTACATGTGGCTGATGCTTTCCTCTTGGTCGCCACGGATTTCTTTCCATTCCTGGTCGGGGTGGGTGAAGAGCCCCACTACGTGATGGATCATGCCAGTCACTCCTCTTGTTTTTACCGTCGCCCCCCAGTGGAGCGCCTACAGGCCAAAGTGGCCAAGTAAGTAAAGGTCTGGATATGTGTGCGACCTTATGACGCAGTATAGAAAGGTCTTAACCCCGCAGGTTGTAGGGCGTTAGAGCAAATCGCGCTGTAAACAAGGCTGTTAATCGCCACTGGGACTGTCAACCACAATCCCCTGTGGGAGCGGGCTTGCTCGCGAAAGCGGCGTGTCATTCAGCGCTGATGTTGACTGACACACCGCTTTCGCGAGCAAGCCCGCTCCCACAGGGGATAGGGGGCTCTTCGCCGGAGGCGGGTTTTTGCGTAAAATGCCGGCCTTTCGTCACACCTCACGGATCTCGCGTCATGGGCACTCTCACGGTCAACCAGAACAAACTGCAAAAGCGCCTTCGCCGTCAGGCCGGTGAGGCTGTCGCCGATTTCAACATGATTGAAGACGGCGACAAGGTCATGGTCTGCCTGTCCGGAGGCAAGGACAGCTACACCATGCTCGATGTGCTGATGCATTTGCAGAAGGTCGCGCCGATCAAGTTCGAGATCGTGGCCGTGAACATGGACCAGAAGCAGCCGGGTTTCCCTGAGGACGTGCTGCCGGCGTACCTCAAAACCCTGGGCATCGAATACCACATCGTCGAGAAAGACACGTATTCGGTGGTCAAGGAGCTGATTCCGGAAGGCAAGACCACCTGCTCGCTATGCTCGCGCCTGCGTCGCGGCACGCTCTACACCTTTGCCGACGAAATCGGCGCGACCAAAATGGCCCTTGGTCACCACCGCGACGACATCGTCGAAACGTTCTTCCTCAATATGTTCTTCAACGGCTCGCTCAAGGCCATGCCGCCGAAGCTGCGAGCCGACGACGGCCGCAACGTGGTGATCCGCCCGTTGGCCTACTGCAACGAAAAAGACATCCAGGCCTACTCGGACCTCAAGCAATTCCCGATCATTCCGTGCAACCTCTGCGGTTCCCAGGAAAACCTGCAACGTCAGGTGGTCAAGGAAATGCTGCAGGAATGGGAGCGCAAGACGCCGGGTCGCACCGAAAGCATTTTCCGCAGCTTGCAAAACGTGATCCCGTCGCAATTGGCGGACCGCAACCTGTTCGACTTCACCAACCTGCGGATCGACGAAACCGCCATGTCGCGGTTCGTTAACGTAGTAAACCTCTGACACAAATCGTGTGGGAGCGGGCTTGCTCGCGAAGGCGGTGTGTCATTCAGCGCTAATGTTGACTGACACACCGCCTTCGCGAGCAAGCCCGCTCCCACAGGTTTTTCATTTCAATCCTCAGGAGAGGGCATGCGCGATTACAAGTGGCTGCACGAATACTGTCTGAACCGCTTCGGTTCCGCAGCCGAACTGGAAGCCCATCTGCCCGTTCCGAAGACTGCCGCGCAATTGCGCGATATCAGCGACGATCGCTACCTCTCGACCATGGCGCTGCGTGTGTTCCGCGCGGGGCTCAAGCACAGCCTGGTGGACGCCAAGTGGCCGGCCTTCGAAGAAGTGTTCTTCAAGTTCGACCCGGAAAAAGTCGTGCTGATGAGCGCCGAACACCTTGAACGCCTGATGCAGGACGCGCGGATCATCCGCCACCTGGGCAAGCTCAAGAGCGTGCCGCGCAATGCGCAGTTCGTGCTGGACGTGGCCCATGAGAAAGGCAGCTTTGGCGAGTTGATCGCCGATTGGCCGGTGACCGATATCGTCGGCTTGTGGACCTACCTGAAAAAGCACGGTCATCAATTGGGTGGCTTGTCGGCACCGCGCTTCCTGCGCATGGTCGGCAAGGACACCTTCGTGCCGAGTTATGACGTGGTGGCGGCGCTGAATGCGCAGAAGATCGTCGACAAAGTGCCAACCAGCCTGCGGGACCTGGCCACGGTGCAGGGCGTGTTCAACCAGTGGCATGAAGAAAGCGGCGGGCGGCCGATGAGCCAGATTTCGATGATGCTGGCGTACACCGCCAATCATTGATATCGAGTGATGCCCTTCGCGGGCAAGCCTCGCTCCTACAGGTTTCTCAGATTCCTGTAGGAGCGAGGCTTGCCCGCGAAGAGGCCCGATCAGGCGACGGAAATCTCACCCTCGCCAGCCAGTTTGCGATTCAACTGAAACCGCCACCGCACATACAACAGCGCCGAGCAGAACACCGCCAGGCTCGCGCCCATTTCCAGCAAACCGAACAGCTGCCGGTTCGGGTCATACGCCGCCAGTGCGCCCTTGATGAAATACAGGTTCACCACAAAACACATCCACGAATGCCCGCGCGCGCTGCCGACGATCATCCCCGGCGCCAGCAACAGCAGCGGCACCAGTTCGATCAGCAGAATCACCCACGGCCGCGCGCCATGCAGGTCGGCGACCACCAGGTAATAAGCGCAGAGCAATCCCACCAGACCGAAGTAGCACAGCAGACTGATGACGCGCATCGCCCGAACCCGCGGTTCGAGCCATTCAATGGAAGGCAGGATCTTCGGCTTTTTCGCCATCTCAGCTCACCAACTTTTGTGCGGTCTTCGCCAGGCGCAGACCCAAGGCCCGGCACAGCGCCACTTCATGTTCATTCAAGCCGCTTTTGCCATCGGCGCCAGCGTGATGACTGGCGCCATAAGGCGTGCCGCCGCCACGGGTTTCCAGCAACGCAGATTCGCTGTACGGCAGGCCGGTGATCAGCATGCCGTGGTGCAGCAGCGGCAACATCATCGACAGCAGCGTGGTTTCCTGACCGCCGTGCAGGCTCGCGGTGGAAGTGAAAACCCCGGCCGGTTTGCCGACGAGGGCGCCGGTCAGCCACAGGTTGCTGGTGCCGTCGAGGAAGTATTTGAGCGGTGCGGCCATGTTGCCGAAACGCGTCGGGCTGCCGAGGGCCAGGCCTGCGCAGTTCTTCAGGTCGTCGAGGCTGGCGTACAGCGCGCCTTCGTCCGGAATGTCCGGCGACACCGCTTCGCACTCGGTGGAAATCGCCGGCACGGTGCGCAGGCGCGCTTCCATCCCGGACTGCTCGACACCGCGGGCGATCTGCCGCGCCATTTCATTGGTCGAGCCGCTGCGGCTGTAATACAGAACCAGAATGTACGGCGCGCTCACGGCAGCAACTCCAGCACGTTCTCCGGCGGACGGCCGATGACGGCTTTGTCACCGACTTCGAGAATCGGTCGCTCCATCAGTTTCGGGTGCGCAGCGATGGCGGCGATCAATTGCGCCTCGCTCAGGCTGGCGTCGGCGAGGTTGAGGGTCTTGTACTCGTCTTCACCGGTGCGCAGCAATTGCCGGGCGCCGAGGCCGAGCTTTTTCAGCAGGCTCTGCAATTGCGCGGCGTCCAGCGGGGTCTCGAGGTAGCGGACCACGGTCGGCGTTAGGCCACGGGCTTCGAGCAGTTCGAGCGCACCGCGGGATTTCGAGCAGCGCGGGTTGTGATAAAGCGTCAGATCGGTCATGTGCGGGTCGCATCTTGCGTAAGGTGACGGCTATTCTAACTGTGCAGCGCGTAATCCAGAACCTTGGGAGGCGATGGGTCGCAGGCGCATTCAATTTTGAA
This sequence comes from Pseudomonas sp. GM60, assembly GCF_000282415.1. NCBI lineage: Bacteria > Pseudomonadati > Pseudomonadota > Gammaproteobacteria > Pseudomonadales > Pseudomonadaceae > Pseudomonas > Pseudomonas sp. GM60. The sequence continues at coordinate 42,124 of NZ_AKJI01000055.1, read as the reverse complement.
CAAGGATCACGACATGACAAGGCGATTGGCAGCGGCATTGGCGATCATCGGTGCGCTGATGTTGGGGGGCTGCGGCAATGACTATGGCATCGATCAGAACGGCCAAAAAGTCGCCGCCGAACGTCTGGACAAACAATGGCTGGTGCTTAATTACTGGGCCGAATGGTGCGGCCCGTGCCGAACCGAGATCCCGGAATTGAACGGGCTGGCCGAGCAGTTGAAGGACAAGAAGATCGGTGTGTTCGGGGTCAACTTCGACAACGTGCAGGGCGAAGAGCTGAAAAGCGCCAGCGAGAAACTGGGGATCAGGTTCACCGTATTGGCTTCGGATCCGGCGGAATTGTTTGAACTGCCGCGCAGCGAGGCGTTGCCGGTGACGTACATCATCGATAACAAAGGCAAGGTGCGGGAACAGTTGATGGGCGAGCAGACAGCGGCGGGGGTGATGGCAAAGCTTGAGGCGTTAAAAGCAACGAATTGATTCACACGGACCTGTAGGAGCCGGCTTGCTGGCGATGGCGGCGTACCAGGCGACATAAGTGTTGAATGACACACCGCCATCGCCAGCAAGCCGGCTCCTACAAGGGGGAACGTGTATCAGGCGGAATTAATGGTGATTGACCCGCCATCATCGCCGGCAAGGCTTAACCTTCTTCGAGCCACCAACGCAGCGGCTTGCCTTCGGCCGGCCAGAAGCGCATCTGGTCGATCGGCGAAACATCCCAGCGCTGCACGTTTTCCAGGGCCTGGAGGAAGCGCTTTTCCTGTTCCATCAACGCCGGCGCGCACAGTTTGCGCGTGCTGCCGACCTTGCCGAAACTCAGCTTGTCGTCTTCGAGCGTATACGGTGCGAACCAGTGGTTGCAGCCGCCGCTGCCATAGGCCCGGCCATCTTCGCCGAGGGTGACGGTCAGGTGGCTGTAATCCATCAGCGGGCGTTCGCCGATCCATTCCAGAATGTAGCTGCGGTTCTGCTGCAATTTTACCGGCTCGGCGGCACAGCCCAGCAGGCTGGCGCCGACCATTGCGGTCAGAGCAAGGCGTTTCATCACGCAGGCTCCTGGCATTTCGGGCACAGATGCTTCTCACCGACGGCGGTCCAGCCCAACTCGGCGATCCGCGCGGTGGCGGCAGGCTTTTCAGCCTTGTTACCCAGTTTGGCGTCGACCGCGAACTCGAAGCTCAGCTCTTTGGCGCAGCTGTCGCAGTTGACTTTCCAGGTGTGGATCGCCAGTTCACCGAACACCGGACCACTGGCCACCGCGACCCATTGACCGGGCGGGTTGATCAAATGGCGAACCGTTTCGACGGTCAGGCGCATGGACAAGTCCTTGGCACCTTTGAGGGTCACGACCAGCACGTCATTGTTGCGAATCGAGCCGCCGTTGCCGGTGACTTGATAACGCCCCGGCACGAGGGCGCGGCATTCGGTGAGGGTGTGTTGCGGGTTCATCAGGTTATAGCGGAAATCGTGTTCGACCATGGGTCCTCCAAATATGCGCGGTATGCTAGCACGGGCCTGCACGCAGCATTGCGCAAGCAGATGACCTTCGATCAGGTTCAAATGACCTGCCGACTCATGGCAAACTGCCGCTTTTGCATTTCTAAGGAACGGACATGGCGTTAATCGAATGTTTTGAGTGCAAGCAACGCATCAGTTCAACGGCGCCTGCTTGTGTTCATTGCGGTGCGCCGACACGAGAGGCGCAAGCGGCAACGTCGAAGGCGCCACTGTCTTTCGGACGTTTACCGCAAGACGAGAGTGTGGCCAAGGTTTCGCCGGCCGCGTTCGGGCGTAAACGCAAAGCCGACGTCGAAGCAGCGATTCCCGCTCCGCCGCTCAACGGTTCGCGTCCGGTGGAGCTGTGGCTGAAACTGATGATTTTCTTTCTGCCACCGTTTTTTGTCTGGTTCCTGCTGCGTCGCGGGCATTCAACAGGCCAACGCTTGCTCGGTTTTGGCTGGCTGGCCTTGATGATCCTGTTGTCCAAGGCCTGATCCGCTCAGCCCTCGACCTGATTCTGCGGTGTGCCGGCCGCCCAGGCTGCAATGTTCTGCAACGTCGTCGCGGCAATTGCACCCAGGGCTTCACGGGTCAGGAAGGCCTGATGCGCGGTGACGATCACGTTCGGGAAGGTCAGCAGGCGCGCCAGCACATCGTCCTGTAGCGGCAGGTCGGAACGGTCCTCGAAGAATAGCTGCGCCTCTTCTTCATACACATCCAGCCCCAGATAACCGAGTTGGCCGTCCTTCAGCGCGTCGATCAGCGCCGGTGTGTCCACCAGGCCGCCGCGACCGGTATTGATCAACATGGCGCCGGCTTGCATGTGCGCCAGTGACTCGCGGTTGATCAGGTGTTTGCTCTGCTCATTGAGCGGGCAGTGCAGGCTGATGATCTGCGATTCGGCCAGCAGCTCGGGCAAACTCAAATAACGTGCGCCGAGGGCTTCGACCTGTGGATTGGGGTAAGGATCATAGGCCAGTAGCCGGCAGCCGAAACCGTTCATGATTTTCGCGAAGGTCGCGCCGATTTGCCCGGTGCCAACCACGCCGACCGTTTTGCCCACCAGATCGAAACCCGTCAGCCCGTGGAGGCTGAAATCCCCTTCGCGGGTGCGGTTATAGGCACGGTGCAAACGACGGTTGAGCGCCAGGATCAGCGCCACCGCGTGTTCGGCCACTGCGTGGGGCGAGTAGGCCGGAACCCGCACGATCGACAACCCCAGGCGCTTCGCCACCGCCAGGTCGACATGGTTGTAGCCGGCCGAGCGCAGGGCAATCAGGCGTGTGCCGCCCGCTGCCAGGCGTTCGAGCACTGGGGCGCTGAGGTCGTCATTGATAAAGGCACAGACCACTTCGTGTTGTTCCGCCAGCGCTGCCGTGTCGAGGCTGAGTCGCGCCGATTGAAAGTGCAGCTCGATGCCGGCAGGGAGGTCGGCGCCGAGAAAACTGTCGCGGTCGTAGGTCTGGCTGCTGAAAAGAATCGTACGCATGCAATCCTCCTGGAACATTCACGCTGTATGCCTGTTGCCGAAAACTTCAGGCCCGCCCGGATCCCTGTAAGAGCTGGCTTGCCAGCGATGGGGTCATCAAATGCTACGTCGCTCTTGAGGCCGCCATCGCCGGCAAGCCGGCTCCTACAATGATTGCGGTGAGACTAGCGCTGATGGTGATCAACGCCATTGCGTTGCATCAAGCATTGATACGGGCATGCGCCGCCAGGCGATTGATGGCCCGGTCGAGGTCTTCCAATGCGCCCGGAGCCTTCGGGTCCTGTTGCTTTAGCAGGGTTTCGCTGCGCTGGCAGGCAGCGCGCAACTGCGGCACGCCGCAATAACGGGTGGCGCCGTGCAGGCGGTGCACGCGTTCGATCAATGCGTTGTGATCGTTGGTTTCCCGGGCGAAGCGGATGGCTTCGCGGTCGGCTTCCAGCGATGCCAGCAACATCGCCAGCATGTCCGCCGCCAGATCCGCCTTGCCCGCCGCCAGCCGCAACCCTTCTTCGTGATCCAGCACTTGCAACTCGTGGCTGCCGCCATGACTGTCGCTGGAACGCTCGGGCCCTTGATTGCGCAACGCCAGGCCGGTCCACTTCAACACCACCTGCGCCAATTGCCGCTCGCTGATCGGTTTGGTCAGGTAATCATCCATGCCACTTTGCAGCAGCGCGCGTTTTTCGTTGGCCATCGCGTGAGCGGTCAGGGCCACGATCGGCAGCGGCGTGCAATGCCGTTCGCTTTCCCACTGGCGAATGGTTTCGGTGCTCTGACGACCATCCATGCCGGGCATCTGCACGTCCATTAACACCAGATCGAAGGTCTCGGTCTGCACCGCTTTGACGGCGGCATAGCCGCTTTCCACCGCAAGCACCTTGGCGCCAAGGTCTTCGAGCAGGGTTTGCACCAGCAACAGATTGGCCGGGTTGTCGTCGACGCAGAGCACCTTCGGCGCGCGGCTGGACACCGGTTCGCCGGGATCGCTACGTTGTTGGCGCGGATTGACCAGATCGGACAAGGCCCGGCGCAACTTGCGTGTGCAGGCCGGCTTGGCCTGGAGCTGGCTGTGCGGGTTCGGCACCGAGAGGTGGAACAGCGTCTGTTCGGTGGTCGGGCACAGCACCAGCACTTTGCAGCCGAGGTGCTCAAGGTCCCAGATATGCTGGTTGAGGCGCTCCGGCGGCATGTCATTGCTGGTGATGCCGAGCACGGCGAGGTCGATCGCGAGATCGGTCTGGTGTGCGCCGGTCACGCCATTGGTCAGGCTTTCCAGGGTATTGAACGGGGTGACTTCCAGGCCACAGTCTTCCAGTTGATGCTGCAACGCCTGACGGGCCAGTTCGTGGTTCTCCAGCACGGCGACGCGGCGTCCGAGCAACGGCGGAGCGGGCAGGTCTTCGGCGTCGTCGCGGGTTTTCGGCAGGCTCAGGCTGATCCAGAATTCCGAGCCTTCGCCCGGCGTGCTGTCGACGCCGATCTCGCCGCCCATCTGTTCGATCAGGCGCTTGGAAATCACCAGCCCCAGACCGGTGCCGCCGGGTTGCCGGGACAGCGAGTTGTCGGCCTGGCTGAAGGCCTGGAACAGCGCGCGCACGTCCTCGTTCGACAGGCCGATGCCGGTGTCCTGAATGCTGATGCGCAGTTGCACGCTGTCTTCATGCTCGTCTTCGAGCATGGCGCGGGCAACGATGGTGCCTTCGCGGGTGAACTTGATCGCGTTGCTCACCAGGTTGGTGAGGATCTGCTTCAGGCGAAGTGGATCGCCGACCAGCGACAGTGGCGTGTCGCGATAGACCAGGCTCACCAGTTCCAGTTGTTTGGCATGGGCGGCCGGGGCGAGGATGGTCAGGGTGTCTTGAAGCAAATCGCGCAGGTTGAACGGAATGTGGTCGAGCACCAGTTTGCCGGCCTCGATTTTCGAGAAGTCGAGGATCTCGTTGATGATCCCCAGCAGGCTGTCGGCGGATTTTTCGATGGTGCCCAGGTAGTCGAGCTGACGCGGGGTCAGTTCGCTTTTTTGCAGCAGATGGGTGAAACCGAGAATGCCGTTGAGCGGCGTGCGGATTTCATGGCTCATGTTGGCGAGGAATTCGGATTTGATCCGGCTCGCTTCCAGGGCTTCCTTGCGCGCCAGGTCCAGCTCGATGTTCTGGATTTCGATGGTTTCCAGGTTCTGGCGCACGTCTTCGGTGGCCTGATCGATGCTGTGCTGCAATTCTTCCTGGGCGTTCTGCAGGGTGCCGGCCATGCGGTTGATGCCGGACGCCAGTTCATCGAGCTCCTGACTGCCGAGCGGCGGCAGGCGGGTTTCCAGATGACCGTCCTTGAGTTGCGCCACCGCTTGCTTGATCTGGCTCAGCGGCCGATTGATCGTACGGCCCATGCGCAATGCCAGCAGCGCCGCACCGGCGAGGCCCGCGCCGATCAACAGCAGGCTGGCGAACAGGCTGCGATAACCGCGCAGCAGCATGCCGTTGTGGGACAGTTCGAGTTCGACCCAACCCAGCAATCGGTCAGATTCCTCGGGTATCAGGTCACCGGCCAGGTTGCGGTGCTTGCCGAACACCGGCAGCAGGTAACGCGTCGCATCGTTGCCGCTGCGGCGCAGCATTTGCGAGCCATTGCCCAGCGGCGCCGGATTGAGCATGGTCGGGCCAGCATGCGCCAGCGACGAGCGGTCCGGGGCGAGGAGCGTCACCGCGCGCACATCGGGCGTTTCCAGCGCTTGGGTGGCGATGCGCTCCAGCAGTTCGGTGTCCTTGTGGCTCATGGCCGGCGCGACAAGGGGCGCGAGCTGTTCGGCGATCATTTCGCCACGCTGCATGAGTTGGGTTTGCAGGTCGGATTGCTGCATCCAGGTGAAATAGCCGCCCAGCACCAAGGCCATCAGGCTGGTCGGAAGCAAGGTCAGCAACAGCACGCGGCCTTTTATTCCCAGTTTCTTGAGCACGCCTCTCTCCTGCATCCAGCCATTTAAGAACCTGCGCGTACATCCGGTACACGCCACTTGCGCAGTGTAGCGATTTGCTTGCGGGCAATCCTCGTAAAATTGATGACGTCATTCGTCGGGCAGTCCAGCGCTTTTGCGTGGCTGGCAAACCTTGGGTTGCCCCCGGCGAGGCAATCTTGAATAATCATCAACTGAGAATTATTTGCAGATACTCATGACTCCCATCTCTGTTGGCCATCCCCGAATCCTCTCCATCGAAGACGACCTGGTGCTCGGTGCTTATGTACACGAGCAACTGGGCTGTAGCGGTTTCCAGGTGACCTGGTGCCAAAACGGCCAGGAAGGCCTGGCGATTGCCCGTGAGCAAGCCTTCGATGTGGTGCTGATGGACATTCTGCTGCCGGGCATGAATGGATTGAACGTGCTAACCCAATTGCGCAAGAGCCATTCCACCCCGGTGGTGCTGATGTCGGCACTGGGCGCCGAAGCCGATCGCATCAGCGGTTTCCGCCTCGGCGCCGATGATTATTTGCCCAAGCCCTTCAGCATGGCCGAGTTGCGCGTGCGCATCGAAGCGATCCTGCGGCGCGTCGCACTGGATCGTCGCCCGGCCGTGGCGCCGGTTTCCCTGGTGGCAGACAGCCTGCGTTTCGACGATGAATGCTTCGAGGTGTTCTATGGCGAACACGCCGCCGGCCTGACCCGCAGCGAGTACCGGTTGCTGGACACCCTCCATCGCAACGGCGATGAGGTGCTGAGCAAAGCCTTCCTTTATCAGCACGTGTTGCAACGGGGTTACGCGGCTCACGACCGCAGCCTCGACATGCACATCAGCCAGATCCGTCGCAAGCTCAAGGCCATCGGCTACACCGAGCGGGAAGTGCGCACGGTGTGGGGCAAGGGCTATGTCCTGAGTGCTGACCATGAAGTGGTCTGACCTGCCGGGCAGGCATTCGCTGTTCTGGAAACTCGCCTGTCTGCTGGTGGCGTTCTGTCTGCTGATGATCTGGCTGAGCTGGTCCTGGGGCCGCTACATGGAACAGCGCAACCAGTTTCTCTCTGACGAAGCCCGAGGCACTCTGACGCGCTATGCCGCCGAAGCCGAACAGGCATGGCAGCAGGGGCAGAGCGCAGGTGTCGATGCCTGGCTGCAGGAGATGCGACAGCGTGAAAAGGGCTGGGTGGGTGTGATTGGCGGCGATTTGCAGTCGTTGAGCAGCCAATCGCTGACGGACCAGGAAATCCAGCGCCTGACTTTTCTGCGTGGCCTGGACTGGCCCATTCACAAAAAACGCCTGCCGTGGCTGCGCGTGCCGTTTCCCGGCGACTCATCCGTCGGCAGCCTGGTGATCGAACTGCCCCAGCGGTTCAAGCCGGGGCGCTACCGGGTGTTCTGGCGCGTCATCACCAACGGCGTGATTCCCGGACTGTTCACCTTGCTGTTGTGCGTCGGACTGTATCGATTGCTGGTCGTGCCCCTCAATCAACTGCGCGAGCAGGCCAATGCGTGGCGCGCCGACCAGTTGGGCGTGCGCCTGTCGAGCCGCACGACCAATCGCTGCGATGAACTGGGTGAGCTGGGCCGCGCGTTCGATCACATGTCCGAGCGCCTGCAAAGCACGGTGGCCCTGCAACAACAGCTGCTGCGCGACCTGTCCCACGAATTGCGCACACCCTTGAGTCGTTTGCGCGTGGCGAGTGAGGGTGAGCAAAGTCTGGTGCAACTGCGCGAACGCATTGGTCGCGAAGTCGATGGCATGCAACGGTTGGTCGAAGACACGCTGCAACTGGCCTGGCTCGACACCGAGCGCACGCCCTTGCCCGACGAGGCGATCCAGATTCAGGCTCTGTGGGAAATGCTCACGGACAACGCCTGCTATGAAAGTTGCTGCCCCACCGACCAATTGCAGTGCGCGGTGGATTCATCCTGCTGGGTGCGCGGCAATCTCAACACCCTGGCCCAGGCTCTGGAAAACATCCTGCGCAATGCCATTCGCCATTCACCGAAGGGCGGCATCGTGCGTCTGGATGGACGGCGTGAAGGCGGTTACTGGCATCTGTGGCTGGAGGATGAAGGGGGCGGGGTGGCTGAAGAGGATCTTGAGCGGATCTTCTCGCCGTTCACTCGACTCGATGGTTCGCGGCCGGGGAATGGTGGGTTCGGGTTGGGGCTGAGCATTGCGAGGAATGCGGTGCAGCGCCAGGGCGGACGGCTTTGGGCTGAGAACACTGGGGCAGGGTTGCGGCTGAACATGCGGTTGGTGGCTGATGACGCCATCGCGAGCAGGCTCGCTCCCACAGTGGATGTGTGCCGACCGCAAATGGTGTGATCCCCCCCTGATTCCCTGTGGGAGCGAGCCTGCTCGCGAAGAGGCCCTCCCATCCACCACCGCTCTGATTTTGCCGGAGCGTTCCCGAGATTGTGTACGACATTTCCCAAAGGGTATCACCGGTCATTTCAAGCATCTTTGACGGTTTAAGCTCACGCTTTAACTCATGTTCAAGGAATCAGGCATGACTGCAATCCACGTTCCCGGCAACACAACCGACGACCGTTTCAATGAAGTGCTTGCACTGATTCACGGTGCCAGGCAACAGGCGATACAGACGGTGAATACCCAGCTGATCGAGTTGTACTGGCAGGTTGGTGCTTACATCAGTCGCAAGATTGAACTGGCTGAATGGGGGGATGCCGTGATCAGTCAGTTGGCTGAGCATCTGGCCCGGACGCAACCCGGGTTGCGTGGTTTTACCCGGCCAAATCTGTTCCGCATGCGCCAGTTCTACGAGACTTATCGGGGCGACTTAATTGTCTCACCACTGGTGAGACAATTACCCTGGACCCATAACATGATTGTCCTAAGCCAAAGCAAACACCCGGAAGAGCGCGAGTTTTATCTGCGTATGTCCGTTCAGGAAAAGTGGTCGAAGCGCGAGCTGGAACGCCAGTTAAAGGCTGCGCTGTTCGAACGCAGTATCACCCAACCGGCAAAAGCCTCCGCCGCGCTGAAACAAACTCACCCCTCGGCACTTGAGATATTCCGCGACGCTTACATGATCGAGTTTCTCGACCTGCCCGGCACCCACGCCGAAACCGATCTGCATCAGGGTTTACTGGCACGCCTCAAGGAGTTTCTGATCGAGCTTGGCCGCGACTTCTGCTTTGTCGGTTCCGAATACCCGCTGCAAGTTGGCGGCCGGGATTTCGCTCTGGACCTGTTGTTCTTCCACCGTGGGCTCAACTGCCTGGTGGCCATTGAACTAAAGGTCGGTCGTTTCGAACCGGAGTACCTGGGCAAGCTGAATTTCTATCTGGAAGCGCTGGATCGTGGTGAGCGCAAGCCCCACGAAAACCCTGCCATTGGGGTATTGCTTTGTGCCAGTAAGGAAGATGAAGTGGTCGAGTACGCCCTTAATCGCAGTCTGTCGCCAGCGCTGATTGCCGAGTACCAGGTTCAGCTACCGGACAAACAATTGCTTCAGGCCAAGCTGCATGAGTTCTATGCCTTGAATGCTGCACAGGCAAAAGAAGGCTGAATCAGTCGCTTATTCCCATAAGCCATAAGCACCGCACTTTGCGTGATATGGCCTTCCAACGTTTGCCGGTATGATAGGCGCCCCCGCAGTCTGGATTGCGAATACGCCATGACCTTGCAGTACCCAACCATCGCCGATTGCGTCGGCAACACTCCGCTGGTCCGTTTGCAGCGCCTGCCCGGCGCCACCAGCAATACCCTTTTGCTCAAGCTCGAAGGGAACAACCCGGCGGGTTCGGTCAAGGACCGGCCGGCGCTGTCGATGATTACCCGCGCCGAGTTGCGCGGGCAGATCCACGTCGGCGATACGCTGATCGAAGCGACCTCGGGCAACACCGGGATCGCCCTGGCCATGGCCGCCGCGATCAAGGGTTACAAGATGATCCTGATCATGCCGGACAACTCCAGCGCCGAACGTAAAGCCGCGATGACGGCGTATGGCGCCGAGCTGATCCTGGTCACCCAGGAAGAAGGCATGGAAGGCGCACGCGACCTCGCTCAGCGAATGGAAGCCGAAGGCCGTGGCAAGGTGCTGGACCAGTTCGCCAACGGTGATAACCCGGAAGCGCACTACACCACCACGGGCCCGGAAATCTGGCGTCAGACCGAGGGCACCATCACTCATTTCGTCAGTTCGATGGGCACCACAGGCACCATCATGGGCGTGTCGCGCTACTTGAAAGAGCAGAACGACAACGTGCAGATCATCGGCCTGCAACCGATGGAAGGCTCGGCGATCCCGGGCATCCGTCGCTGGCCGCAGGAATACCTGCCGAAGATCTACCAGGCCGATCGCGTGGACCGCATCGTCGACATGGCGCAAAGCGAAGCCGAGGACGTGACCCGTCGTCTGGCGCGCGAAGAAGGCATCTTCTGCGGCGTGTCTTCGGGCGGTGCCGTGGCAGCGATGCTGCGACTGTCCAAAGAAGTTGAAAACGCGGTGATCGTCGCGATCATCTGCGACCGTGGCGACCGTTACTTGTCGACCGGCATTTTCGACGCGCCCAACTGATGGCCAAGCACGAGAGAGGCCTGCGCTTCCAGCCCACCGGCGGCAGCAAGGCCCCGCAAATTCCGACCGGCAAAAAGCAGCGCCTGACTATAGAGCGCCTGGCGAATGACGGTCGCGGTATCGCGTTTTTCGAAGGTCGCACCTGGTTCGTCATCGGCGCATTGGCCGGTGAAGAGGTCGAGGCGCGCGTGTTGGGCGCCCACGGCAAAGTAGTCGAGGCGCGCACCGAGCGTGTGTTCCAGGCCAGCGAACTGCGTCGCCCGGCACCGTGCCCGCATGCCGGTCGCTGTGGCGGTTGCAGCGTGCAACATCTGCCGCACACCGAACAACTTGCCCTGAAACAGCGCATGCTCGCCGAGCAATTGTCGAAGGTCGCCGGTGTCGAGCCCGAAGAATGGGCCGCGCCGTTAAGCGGTCCGGAATTCGCTTACCGCCGTCGCGCCCGTGTAGCGGTGCGCTGGGACATGAAAGCGAAAAAGCTCGAAGTCGGTTTCCGCGCCGCTGGCAGTCAGGACATCGTTGCGATCAACGAATGCCCGGTGCTGGTACAGCCCTTGCAACCGATCATGACCCGCTTGCCGGAAATGCTCCGCCGCTTGAGCAAGCCTCAGGCGTTGGGGCATGTGGAATTGTTCAGTGGTTCGTCGTTGGCGGTTTTGCTGCGGCACATGGCGCCGTTGTCTGAATCCGATCTGACGATCCTCAAGGATTTCTGCTCGTTTCATGAAGCTCAATTGTGGCTGCATGGAGAGGGCGAACCACAGCCGGTTCAAGCCGATCAGTCTTTGGGCTATCGCCTTGAACAGTGGGATTTGGACCTGGCGTACCGGCCGGGAGACTTCATTCAGGTCAACGCGGCGGTCAACGAAGCGATGGTTGCCCAGGCGCTGGACTGGTTGAAGCCGACAGCGGATGAGCGCGTTCTCGATCTATTCTGTGGGTTGGGCAACTTTGCCTTGCCGCTGGCCAAAGCGGTTCGCGAAGTGGTGGCAGTCGAAGGTGTGCAGGCGATGGTCGAGCGGGCAGCCGCGAACGCCGCTAGCAACAATCTTCATAATGCGAAGTTTTTTCAGGCCGATTTATCCCAGCCTTTGACCGATGCCGAATGGGCGCGCGAAGGCTTTTGTGCGGTACTCTTGGACCCACCCCGTGACGGTGCTTTCGAGGTGGTGCGCAAGCTCAAGTCGATGGGTGCCGAGCGGTTGGTGTATGTGTCATGCAATCCGGCAACGCTGGCGCGCGACACAGTGGAATTGATCAAGCAGGGCTACCGGTTAAAACGTGCCGGGATTCTCGATATGTTTCCTCAGACGGCACATGTCGAAGCCATGGCGTTATTTGAAGCGAGTTAGGAAGGCTCGTCTGGTCCGACTGGCCCGCCCGTGCAGCCGCGTACCAGCCCGACGTGGGCTCATGGGCAGCGAAGGTCAGCGATTTGACGCATTGAATCTGCGTCGTAGGGAAGGTAAGCAAGATGGTACAGGTGAGAGCACACCAGCCGATCAACACCGACGGCAGTATCAATCTCGAGGCTTGGCTCGATCATGCGGTCAGTGTCGATCTGGCACTGGATCGCGAAGCCTTGAAAGAAGCCTGCGAGTACGCTCGCGAGGCAGAACAACAAGCCAATGCGGCGAAGAATTTGTGGTCCGAGGGAAACTCCAGTTTCCGCACCGGCCTTGAAATTGCCGAGATCCTCGCCGACCTCAAGCTCGATCAGGATTCGCTGGTCGCTGCGGTCTTGTACCGAGGCGTGCGCGAAGGTCAGATCCAGTTGCCGGCGGTCAGCCAGCGCTTTGGTCCCGTGGTGGCCAAACTCATCGACGGCGTGCAACGCATGGCGGCGATCAGCGATAGCCTGAGCCCGCGTAAATCCATGGTGATGGGCACTCAGGGCCAGGTGGAAAACCTGCGCAAGATGCTCGTGGCCATGGTCGACGACGTGCGCGTCGCGCTGATCAAACTGGCCGAACGCACCTGCGCGATCCGTGCGGTGAAAACCGCCGACGACGAGAAGCGCAACCGCGTCGCCCGGGAAGTCTTCGACATCTACGCGCCGCTCGCCCACCGTCTCGGCATCGGTCACATCAAGTGGGAACTGGAGGACTTGTCCTTCCGCTACCTCGAGCCCGATCAGTACAAGCAGATCGCTAAGTTGCTGCACGAGCGGCGCCTGGATCGCGAGCGTTTCATCGCCGATGTGATGAACCAGCTGAAAGTCGAATTGCAGGCCACCGGCGTTGATGCCGACATCAGCGGCCGGGCCAAACACATCTATTCGATCTGGCGCAAAATGCAACGCAAGGGTCTGGAGTTCAGCCAGATCTACGACGTTCGCGCCGTTCGCGTGCTGGTGCCGGAAATGCGCGACTGCTACACCGCGCTCGGCATCGTCCACACCTTGTGGCGGCACATCCCGAAAGAATTCGACGACTACATCGCCAACCCGAAAGAGAACGGCTACCGCTCGTTGCACACGGCGGTGATCGGGCCTGAGGGCAAGGTGCTGGAAGTGCAGATCCGCACCCATTCCATGCACGAAGAGGCCGAGCTGGGCGTTTGCGCGCACTGGCGCTACAAGGGCACCGACGTCAAGTCCGGCTCCAACCACTACGAAGAGAAAATCTCCTGGCTGCGTCAGGTGCTCGAGTGGCACGAAGAGTTGGGCGACATCGGCGGTCTGGCGGAACAGCTGCGGGTCGATATCGAGCCGGACCGGGTGTACATCTTCACCCCCGACGGTCACGCCATCGACTTGCCGAAAGGCGCGACGCCGCTGGACTTCGCCTACCGCGTGCACACCGAGATCGGTCACAACTGCCGTGGCGCGAAGATCAACGGGCGCATCGTACCGCTCAACTACAGCCTGCAAACCGGTGAGCAAGTCGAGATCATCACCAGCAAGCACGGCACCCCGAGCCGCGACTGGCTGAACCCGAACCTGGGTTACATCACCACCTCGCGGGCGCGGGCGAAGATCGTTCACTGGTTCAAGTTGCAGGCGCGCGATCAGAACGTCGCGGCCGGTAAAACCCTGCTCGAACGCGAACTCAGTCGCCTTGGCTTGCCGGCGGTGGATTTCGACAAGCTGGCCGACAAGGCCAACATGAAAACCGCCGAGGACATGTTCGCCGCGTTGGGCGCAGGCGATTTGCGCCTGGCGCAACTGGTGAACCTGGCGCAGCAACTGGTCGAGCCGGAACGCGGCAACGAGCAGCTGGAACTGATTCCGCGCAAGGCCACCGGCTACAAACCGGGCAAACGCGGCGACATTCAGATCCAGGGCGTCGGCAACCTGATGACGCAAATGGCGGGCTGCTGCCAGCCGTTGCCGGGCGATGCCATCGTCGGTTACATCACCCAGGGCCGTGGCGTGAGCATTCACCGTCAGGACTGCGCCTCGGTGCTGCAACTGGCCGGCCGCGAGCCTGAGCGGATCATCCAGGTCAGCTGGGGGCCGGTGCCGGTGCTCACCTATCCGGTGGACATCATCATCCGTGCCTACGACCGTTCCGGTTTGCTGCGTGACGTCTCGCAAGTGCTGCTCAACGAGCGGATCAACGTGCTGGCGGTCAACACCCGCTCGAACAAAGAGGACAACACCGCGTTGATGTCCCTGACCATCGAGATTCCGGGGCTGGATGCACTTGGGCGGTTGCTGGGGCGGATATCCCAGTTGCCGAACATCATCGAAACCCGGCGTAACCGTACGCCGTGATAACCGGCGCCGATCCAATGTGGGAGCGGGCTTGCTCGCGAAGAGGGAGTGTCAGTCGACATTTATGCCGTCTGGCACGCCCCATTCGCGAGCAAGCCCGCTCCCACAGGGTTTTATGGTGAGAGATAAATGATGTACAGCCTTGAAGATTTGCTGCACCTGATGAGCCGTCTGCGCGACCCGCAGTTCGGCTGCCCGTGGGATATCAAGCAAACCTACGCGACCATCGTCCCGCACACCCTTGAGGAAGCCTACGAAGTCGCCGACGCCATCGAGCGTGGAGACTTCGATCACTTGCAGGGTGAGCTGGGCGATTTGCTGTTCCAGGTGGTTTATTACAGCCAACTGGCCCGGGAAGAAGGGCGCTTCGAATTTGCCGGCGTCATCGACAGCATCACCCGCAAGTTGATCCGTCGTCATCCCCACGTGTTCCCCACCGGCGATCTGTACGCGCCGCTGGATGTTCCGCGTCTGAGTGAAGAGCAGGTCAAGCAACGCTGGGAAGAAATCAAGGCAGAGGAGCGCGCCGAGAAATCCGCGGCGCCGCAACAACTGTCCTTGCTCGACGACGTGCCCGCCGCGTTGCCGGCGTTATCCCGTTCGGCCAAGTTGCAAAAGCGCGCAGGGCAGGTCGGTTTCGACTGGCCGGATGCGTTGCCGGTGCTGGACAAGGTCCGCGAAGAGCTCGATGAAGTGCTCGAAGCCATGGCCGACAATGACTCGGCAGCGATTGCCGATGAAGTCGGTGACCTGCTGTTTTCCGTGGTCAATCTGGCGCGTCATTTAAAGGTCGATCCGGAAACCGCCTTGCGCGGTGCCAACAGCAAATTCGAAAGACGCTTCCGTTTTATCGAACAGGCATTGCGCGACACCCACCGTCCCATAGAAGATTGCACCCTCGAAGAGTTGGACGCCTTGTGGGGCGAAGCCAAACGTCAGGAAAAGAATTTGCCCAGCTGCGGTTGAGCAGTGGCCTAAGTGAGAAATAAGCACCATGAGCATTTCCCTTCGCGACCAGTTGCTAAAGGCAGGGCTGGTCAACCAAAAGCAGGCCAAACAGGTCGGCAAAGAGAAGCAGAAGCAGCAGCGTCTGGTCCATAAAGGTCAGATCGAGCAGGACGACACCCAGCAGCGTCTGGCGCAGGAAGCAATGGCCGAGAAGGTCAAGCGTGACCAGGAGCTGAACCGTCAGCAGCAAGAGAAGGCCGAGGCCAAGGCCCGTGCCGCGCAGGTCAAGCAATTGATCGAAGTCTCGCGCCTGCCGAAGCTGACCACCGAGGACTACTACAACTTCGTTGACGACAAGAAGGTCAAGCGCCTGTCGGTCAACGCGCTGATGCGCAACAAGCTCAGCAACGGTTCGCTGGCGATCGTGCACCATGCCGGCGGCTACGAAGTGATCCCGCGCGAGGCGGCCCTGAAGATCCAGGAGCGCGATCCGCAGCGCATCGTGCAGCTGAATGTGCAGACCGAAGAAGCGGCAGCTGAAGACGATCCGTACGCGGCCTATCAGATTCCTGATGATCTGATGTGGTAAGCGGTTAACGACTGCTACAACGACAAACCCCGCTCATGGCGGGGTTTGTCGTTTTCAATGCTGTCGTTGCTTATGCGGATCGGAGCTCTCGTTGCTGCTCCAGTGTTTCCAGTTCGGTCTTGTAGCTGTGGGCGTCGGTTTCGGAGTGGAACATCCCTACCAACATGCCTTGTTGGTGCACGTCCCAGATCCGGATGCCGGCGGCTACGCCTTCGTGGGATTTATGTGAATCGTCGCGTTCAGTTACTTTAACAGTCATCTGCTAGCTCCAATCTCTGTGATATCTGCAGCAAGGCGTGTGCAGGACTCAGTTATATGTTTGGTTAGCTTGCTAAGTAAACGACTGCGTTTGGTAACGCACTCTTGTGAATTCTGCAAAAGTGCTGCAGCCCGCGTAATACGCGACATTCGGTCGCAGGGCTTTGAGTTTCATGACAAAAGCTTCATGTTTCCAGCCAGTTCGCCATACACAAAACCTGTAGGAGCCGGCTTGCCGGCGATGACGTATGCAGATCAGCATTAATGTTGGCTGACCCACCGCAATCGCTGGCAAGCCAGCTCCTACAGGTTGTGTGTTGTGCCTTTTGTTCAGGTATAAAAAAACGCCCCGAACCAGTCGGGGCGTTTTTGTGTGCAGCGTAGCGGTGGGGTATTACTTACCCTGCCAGCGCTTCAGTACCAAAGTGGCGTTGGTACCACCGAAGCCGAAGCTGTTGCTCATCACGGTGTTGAAGGCGACGTCTTCGCGAGTCTTGGTCAGGATCGGCATGTCTGCCACCGCCGGGTCCAGCTCGTCGATGTTGGCGGAACCCGCCATGAAGTTGCCTTCCATCATCAGCAGGCAGTAGATCGCTTCGTGAACGCCGGCGGCGCCCAGGGAGTGACCGGACAGGCTCTTGGTAGAGCTGATGGCCGGAGCCTTGTCGCCGAATACCGCACGCACGCCTTCCATTTCCTTGGTGTCGCCGACCGGAGTCGAGGTACCGTGGGTGTTCAGGTAGTCGATAGGTGCGTCAACGGTGGACATGGCCATCTGCATGCAACGGATGGCGCCTTCACCGCTCGGGGCAACCATGTCGTAGCCGTCGGAAGTTGCGCCGTAGCCAACGATTTCCGCGTAGATTTTCGCGCCGCGAGCCAGAGCGTGTTCCAGCTCCTCGACCACCACCATGCCGCCACCGCCGGCGATGACGAAACCGTCACGCTTGGCGTCGTAGGCGCGGGAGGCCTTTTCCGGGGTTTCGTTGTACTGGGTGGACAGGGCGCCCATGGCGTCGAACAGGAACGACTGGCTCCAATGTTCTTCTTCACCGCCACCGGCAAATACGATGTCCTGTTTGCCCAACTGGATCTGCTCGACCGCAGTACCGATGCAGTGAGCACTGGTGGCGCAGGCGGAGGAGATCGAGTAGTTCACGCCCTTGATCTGGAATGGCGTGGCCAGGCAGGCGGAAACAGTGCTGCCCATGGTCCGCGTTACGCGGTATGGACCAACGCGCTTCACGCCTTTCTCGCGCAGGATGTCCAGCGCTTCCATCTGGTTCAGCGTGGAGGCGCCACCGGAACCGGCGATCAGGCCGGTACGCGGGTTGGAGACTTGCTCATCGGTCAGACCGGAGTCGGCGATGGCGTCTTTCATGGCCAGATAGGCGTAAGCCGCCGCGTGGCCGACGAAGCGATAGATCTTGCGATCGATCAGTTCTTCGAGGGGAAGGTCGATGGAGCCGGAAACCTGGCTACGCAGACCCATTTCGGCATATTCCGGGTTGAACCGGATGCCAGGGCGGCTTGCACGCAGGTTAGCGGAGACGGTCTCTTTGTCATTGCCCAGGCACGAAACGATGCCCAGACCAGTGATAACGACGCGGCGCATGCGGATAACCCTTAGAAGTTGTCAGTGGAGGTGAAAACGCCGACCCGAAGGCCTTCGGCGGTGTAGATCTCGCGACCGTCGACAGTCACCGAACCATCGGCGATGGCCAGGTTCAGCTTGCCTTTGAGGACGCGCTTGATATGAATGTTATAGGTCACTTTCTTCGCGGTCGGCAGAACCTGACCAAAGAACTTCACTTCGCCCGAACCCAGGGCGCGGCCACGGCCCGGCAGGCCTTGCCAGCCGAGGAAGAAACCGACCAGTTGCCACATGGCGTCGAGGCCCAGGCAGCCTGGCATCACCGGGTCACCTTCGAAGTGACAGGCGAAAAACCACAGATCCGGAGTGATATCCAGCTCGGCGACCAATTCACCTTTGCCGTACTTGCCGCCTTCTTCGCTGATCAGGGTGATGCGATCCACCATCAGCATGTTCGGGGCGGGCAGTTGCGCGTTACCTGGGCCGAACAGCTCACCGCGACTGCAGCGCAGCAGGTCTTCCCGAGTAAAGGCGTTTTGTTTGGTCATGCGAGCTCCTCAATAGTCCCATGCGGCAGGTGGGGCAAATCTTCCCGACCGATCGAAGCGTTCATGCCTCGAATCGGCAGCCTACTCATAGACTATTGCGTTGTGGTGAAAGTCACAGCACCAAGGACATGAATGTACACTTGTGCACTGAAATTATTATTCAAGCCCCTTTTCGGGCCTGTTCGGGTGCCTAAGACTGCCGCACTTTCGCCTTTCACGCCAGTCGCAGATGGTCGAAAGGCCTGCACTACTGCACCCATCGCTGCAGAATCTGCTGCAGATCAGTGCGTTTGAAGGGCTTGGCCAGGTAATCGTTCATTCCCGCCGATAAACAGGCTTCGCGGTCGCCCTGCAAGGCGTTGGCGGTCAGCGCGATGATCGGCAGGTCAGTGCAGCCGGGTAATTGGCGGATCTGGCGGGTGGCCTCGTAGCCGTCAATGATCGGCAGTCGGCAGTCCATCAGAATCGCTTCGAAAATCAGACTTTCGGCACTTCGCACCGCTTGAGCGCCATCGGTGGCGACGCTGACAGTAAAGCCCAGACTGCGCAACATTGCTTCGATAACGGTCTGGTTGACCGGGTTGTCCTCGACCAACAGCACATTGCGCCCCTCACCATCACCGCTGCCGGTCGGTGTGCGCGGTGTCAGTACCGGCAGCTTCTGTTTATACAGCGCCAGCGGGATTTCCAGGGTGAACACCGAGCCGCGACCTTCCTCGCTCTGGGCGCGCAAGGTTCCGCCCATGCGTTCTGCCAGGGTGCGGGCAATCGGCAGTCCTAGCCCGGTGCCGCCGTAACGCCTTGAAATAGAACTGTCGGCCTGCTGGAACGCGTTGAACATCAATTCCAGGCTTTCGGCCGAGATGCCAATCCCGCTGTCGCGCACGGTGCAGGTGAACCACAACAACTCGTGATCCAGCGACTGCCACTGCGGCTCGATGCTGACGCGTCCTTTTTCGGTGAACTTCAGCGCATTGCCCACCAGGTTCACCAGGATTTGCCGGATCCGCGTCGGGTCGCCCTGCACCTGCAAGTCACGCATGTCCTCGGGAATCAGCAACGCCAGGTCGAGCCCGCGCTGCATCGCGCTGTGCGAGAACGACTGGGCGCAACTGCCGATCAGGTCCGCGAGGTTGAACGGGATGTGCTCCAGTTCCAGCTCCGAACGTTCAATGCGCGAGAAGTCGAGAATGTCGTTGATGACTTTGAGCAAGTGCTCGGTGGACTCCGAGGCCAGCGCCGCGTACTCGACCTGCTCCGCGGTCATATCGGTGGTTTCCAGCAGTTGCAGCATGCCGAGCACGCCATTCATCGGTGTGCGCAATTCATGGCTCATCATCGCCAGGAAGTCCGATTTGGCGTTGTTGGCTTTTTCCGCCTCTTCGCGCGTCTGGATCAACTGCGCCATGGCCTGATGCTGTTCGCGGCTGGCCTGTTCCAGACCGCTGGCGAGGTTGTTGATGTGCTGCGACAGCGCGCCGAGTTCGGTGTCGTCGACAATCGGCAATGGCGTTTTGTAGTCGCCGCTCTGGATCGCCTTGACCGCGTTGCCGATGTCGCGGATCGGCTGCGACAGGCTGCCGGCCAGGCGCCGGGCAATCAGGAAAGTGAACAGCAGGGCGAACAGCGCGAGGACACCGGCCTTGAAGAGGATTTCCTGTTGGCGCTTGCTGAAGGCATCGTTCGACAGGCCGACGATCACCCGCCCCAGATAATCCTCGGCGGGGGCGGCGCCAGTGGCTTTGCTGCCCTGGAAGAAATCATTGTGTAGTGCGATGCGTTGCAAGCGCACCGGCGCCTGGAACACTTCGACCTGCTGCGAGCGGGTGTAGGTTTCCGAGGGATGCTCGACGTACACCAGAATCCGGTTGGCGCTGTCCTGGACTTCCAGAAAGCGCACATTGGGCGTGGCCAGGGTGGCCTTGAGCAAACTTTCAAGCACCTCGTTGTTGCCGGAAATCACCCCGTACTCGGCGGCCGGCGCCAGTTGGTTGGCGATCAGTTGGCCGGTGTGATTGAGCTCCTGACGCAGGTCCTGGATCCGCACGAAGGTGAAAAAACTGATCAGCAGCAAGGTCAGCAGCAGGGCAGGGCCGAGGCTGATGATCTGGGTTCGCGTGTTGATGTCCCAACGACGACGGAAAGTCATGGGCGGCGTTCTCCTTCGGCCAGCTGTGTTGCGACCAACGCTTCATTAATCTGTTCAATGCCTAACGAACGAGCCACTTGTGGGTTACTCAACACTTTGAAGCGATTGGCGTAGTGCGTGCGCGGCCACGTGGCCGGTGGCCGGTCGAGCAGATCGTCGAGAATCGCCAGCCAGTCGCTCTGGTCGCTGTAGGTGCTGGTCAGGCTTCCGGCCTTGACGAACCCGGCGTTGGGGCCGATCAGTGCGGTTTGCCGTGTGTAGCTGCTGAGCAGCAGGTTTTTCGCGGTTTTGGGGTTGTACAGGTCGGGATCATCGAGGCCCAGCAGCACGTCACTGTTTTTCAGCAGTGTCTGCAACGGTCGGCTGTCATGGGTATTGTCCCAGCGCTCGGTGACGATTTCGAAACCCAGGGGCTTGGCGATCTCGCGCAGTTCGCCCAGGAGGAATTCGCTGTGGCTGTCGTAAAGCACCCCGACCCGTTTGACCTGAGGCAACAGGATTCGGGTCAGGCGTAATTGCCGATCCAGCGGTGGATCGCTCCACAACAGGCTCAAATGCGCCGGCACAGTTGCCCCCAGGCGTTGACGGGCTTGCAGGCGGCTGATGCGCAGCACCAGCGTCGCCGGGCCTCGGGCGTCTTGCAGGCGCCAGTCGAGGCTCGGCAGATCCAGCAGGATCAACCGGGTGCCGGCGGGTAACTTGTCCGGTGTCGGCAGATTGGCCAGTGGCTGAAAACGAACGTTGTCAGCCGGGCGCAGGTCGCTCAGGGCCTTGGCGAAAGACTGCATGCCCGCGCTGTCTTCGGCGCCGGTCAGCAGTATTTCGGCAGCGTTGACCGAAAGGCTACCCAGCCACCCGGCAAACACCAGGCACAACCCGGCCAGCAGGCGGCCAGGGTTTGGCATAATCCGTGATAGAGAGCGCAACATTTAGAACGCCAGCTCCGCGCTGAAGTAGAGCACTCGCCGCTCGTCGTAGCGGTTGTCGATGAACGTCGTGGGTTGGTTGTCGAGGCGCTGTTGGAGGACGCCGGCCAGTTCCAGGCTGGCCTTGCCCAGGCCAACGCGCTTGGCGATGCGCGTGTCGACCCGCTCAAAGCGATAGCCGTTGAGCGCGTCGTCACCATAGTAGAAGAGCGCGCTGTTCCAGCCGTGGCCCCAATCGCGCAGCCAACCGGCGGAGCCACTGTTGCGCGCGGTCTGTTGCGCATCCAGCGGGTTGCTCGCCTCGGCATCGACATAGGCGTAGGTCAGGCGCAAGCGATCGGCACTGCTCAGCCGCCAGTCGAGCTGGGTTTCCGTACCGGTGAAGCGCGAGCTGTTGGCGTTGCTGGCGATGTACTGATTGTTGCGTAGCGGCTCGCTGATCATGCCGGTGATTTCGTCGTGAAATACCTTCACGTCCACCGCCAGCCTCCACTCGGCGAAGTAGCCGTTGTAGCCCAGTTCCCGCGAGCGCATGTGTTCCTGGTCGAGATTGCCGGGACCGCGGGTCTTGACGAAATAGCGGGCGCTGTTCTGGCCGTAGGCAGCGGGTTGCAGGTTGGTCACCCGGTAACTCCAGTTGACGTTGTTCTCGAACATGTCCGGCGAGCGGATGGCTTCCGAATACACCGCACGCAAACCGTGGCGCGGATTGATCAGATAGTTGACCGCCACGCGCGGTGTCAGCGAGCTGCCGATCAATTGCGTGTCTTCGAACATTGCACCGCCCTGTAACAGCCAGTGTTCGCTGGCACGCCACTCGAGCTGGCCGAACGCGCGCCATGTCGTGTCGTCGAGCGTGCCATTGAAGTAGGTCTCGGAATCTGCCCGGTCGTAACGATAGTTCAGGCCGCTGACCAGTCGCAGACTGTCGGACAGGCTGAGGGTGTCTTGCAGTTCGAGGTCGTAGCGTGTCTCGCGGGTGCTCTGGTCGATGTCGCCGCACAAGGTTTGGCGGGCGCCGTTGCGCCACTGATCCAGCACTTTACTGGCCAAGGCTTTTTCTGCCGGCGTGCCGGACGGTGCGCCGAGGCCGATGTAACGCTCGATATTGCGCGCCAGGCGCTCGGTGTAATTCGGATTGAGCTGCCAGAGCTCGGTCAGTTCAGGGCTGAACGAAACCTCGGCGTCGCAGGCGCGCCAGGTCTGCTGACGATCCCAGTGCTGGGCCGAGCCCTGGATATAAAGGCTGTGATCAGGATTTACATCGAGGTTCCAGCGCAGGGAACCGGCATAGTCCTTGGCCACAACGTCGGAATTGTTCCCGGCGGCGGTAATCCCCGAAAACACCGGGCGGTAGGTATAAGGCCGCTGGTTGCTGCCGTCCTTGGCATTCAATTGCCAATCGAGGCTTTGCTGTTCGTTGAGCGCCTGGCTGACGGCGAGGTTGAAGCGGTTCAAGCGGCGGCTGTCGCGGTAATCGGCGCCGCTGTGGTCCGAGTCAAAGCCGTCGTCCTGCTGGCCGGACAGCGACAGGCGCATGTCGCCACCGTCCCAACCCACGCCCTGACTGGCGTAAAAGTCATCGATGCCGCGCTGGCCACGGGTGACTTTGACCCGCGTACCATGGCTGTCGGCCGGGTTGCGGGTGATGATGTTGACCACCGCCATCAACGCATTGGCGCCATAGCTGACCGTGTTCGGGCCGCGGAAAACCTCGATGCGTTCGATGTCTTCCATGGCCACCGGAATGTCGCTCCAGTCGACCGTGGCCAGGCCGGCGCGGTACACCGAGCGCCCGTCGATCAGCACCTGCATGCGCCGCGCTTCGCTGGCGTTGGTGCCGTGATAGTTCACCGCCGCCTGATTGCCGCTGATGTTGCCGACCATCATCCCCGGCACCAGCCGCAGCAATTCACTGATGTCACGGGCACCACTGGCGTTGATCAGTTCGCTGTCGATCACCGTCATGCTTCCCGGAACCGCCGCCGGCGACTGTTTAAGACGCGTAGCCGTCAGCACTTGCGGCACCGGCTCGTTGTCGAGAAACAGGTCGTCGGCCAGCAATGGCGGGCTGAATATCAGCGCCAGGACCAGCGGAGAGCGAGGTGCAGCGGGGCCAAACGACACAACACATCCTTGATAGCGATTAATGGGCGCGCATGTTAACCGAGCGGGTCGACTTTTTCAGTCACGATGCCGGCATTTTCCTCGGATTTATCCGTCTTCTTTCTACAAGTGCCGGTAATTGACGCGGGGGCTGGCCGCCACTGGGCCGCTCCGTATAATGCCGACATCGCCATTGGTATGGATTAACGGATTGCATATGACTGAACAGCGCCCAATTGCGGTCCTGGGAGGCGGAAGTTTTGGTACCGCCGTGGCTAATCTGCTGGCCGAGAACGGGCATCAGGTCCGGCAGTGGATGCGTGACCCCGAGCAGGCCGAGGCCATTCGGGTCAATCGCGAGAATCCGCGTTACCTCAAGGGCATCAAGATTCTGCCGGGAGTGGAAGCGGTCACCGACCTGCAAGCCACGCTGGACGCCTGCGATCTGTGTTTTGTCGCGCTGCCTTCCAGCGCGCTGCGTGCGGTGCTGGTTCCGCACGCCGATCGCTTGAGCGGCAAGTTGCTGGTGAGCCTGACCAAAGGCATCGAAGCCCACACCTTTAAACTGATGAGCGAGATCCTCGAAGAAATCGCCCCGCAAGCGCGCATCGGCGTGCTGTCCGGCCCGAACCTGGCCCGTGAAATCGCCGAGCACGCGCTGACCGCCACGGTAGTCGCCAGCGAAGACGAAGAACTCTGCCAACGGGTTCAGGAAGCGCTGCACGGGCGCACCTTTCGCGTGTACGCCAGCGCCGACCGTTTCGGCGTGGAGTTGGGCGGGGCGCTGAAAAACGTCTACGCGATCATCGCCGGCATGGCGGTGGCGCTGGGCATGGGCGAAAACACCAAGAGCATGCTGATCACTCGGGCGCTGGCGGAAATGACCCGCTTCGCGGTGAATCAGGGCGCCAACCCCATGACCTTTCTGGGACTGGCCGGGGTAGGCGACTTGATCGTCACCTGTTCGTCGCCGAAAAGCCGTAACTATCAGGTCGGCTTCGCCCTTGGTCAGGGCTTGAGCCTGGAAGACGCGGTGACACGCTTGGGCGAAGTCGCCGAAGGCGTGAACACCTTGAAAGTGCTCAAGGCCAAGGCCCAGGAAGTTGGCGTCTACATGCCGCTGGTCGCCGGGCTGCACGCGATCCTGTTCGAAGGGCGCACGCTGAATCAGGTCATTGAACTGCTGATGCGTGGCGAACCGAAAACCGACGTCGACTTTATTTCCACCAGTGGTTTTAACTGATCACGCTCCTCATAAGGAGCAGGAGAGCGAGACATGAACGATCCGAAAACAGAAGCCCAATACGAATCCATCCTGCTGCGGGTGTTGTGGATGATCGTCTTCCTGCTGGTCTGGCAGGTGGCGCAGTTCATCCTCGGCGCCGTGGTGCTGGTGCAACTGGTCTATCGTTTGATCTATGGCGCCCCGAGCGCCAGCCTGATGAATTTCGGCGACAGCCTGAGCCAGTTCCTGGCGCAGATCGGTCGTTTCGGCACGTTTCACAGCGACCAGAAACCCTGGCCGTTCGCCGACTGGCCGACGCCGCGTACACCGGAAGGTGAAGCGCCACACGTCGTGGCGCCTGCGCCGCATCCGGCCCGAGATGAGGAACCCAAGCTATGAAACTCTGGGTATTGCGTCATGGGGAAGCCGAGCCTTACGGCTCGCGTCCGGACTCCGAGCGGGCATTGACTACCCACGGTCGTGAAGAAGTGCTGCGCAGTGCTGCGCGGTTGATGGGGCAGCCCGTCACCGCGATCTATGCCAGCCCTTACCTGCGAGCGCAGGAAACTGCGCAACTGGTCCGTGAGACTCTGGGCTTCGAGCCGGAGATTCGTACAGTCGACTGGCTGACCCCGGAAACCGACCCGGACAAAGTGGCCGAGCAGTTGGTGTCGGTGAGTGACGTCCTTTTGGTCAGTCACAACCCGCTGGTGGGTAACTTGTTGAGCTACCTGCAACATGGCGCCGGCTATCCACCGGAAAAAGTCAGCACCGCCGGCCTGGCCGAACTTGAGCACAATGAGTTGTTGATCGGATCGATGAAGCTCAACAGCCTCAAGCACCCGTAACGATTGTTTTGCTTTTGTAGGAGCGAGGCTTGCCCGCGAAGCTTTTAACTCCTTCAAGGACCCCTTCGCGGGCAAGCCTCGCTCCTACAGTGTTCGGCTGCGTTACTGATTTTTTGTAATGAAATAGTCAACCAAGCAACCGCTTGGTTGACTACGCTTGCTCCAGACCAAAAATAAAGGAGCGAGTCGCATGTCTGCTGCTTTTCGTTTGCCGCTGGACGTCTTCTACGAACGCGAAGCCCGTCATCCCCGCCAACGCTTTCTGGTCCAGCCCACGGGTGGTGGCCAGGTCGAGACCCTGACCTGGGAAGACGTCGGCCATCAGGCTCGCTGCGCCGCGCACTGGCTGCGCGCCCGTGAACTTCCGCAAGGCAGCCACATCGCCCTGATCTCGAAAAACTGCGCCCACTGGATCATCGCCGACCTGGCGATCTGGATGGCCGGGCATGTGTCGGTGCCTTTGTACCCGAACCTCACTGCCGAATCCGTCGCACAAGTACTCGAACACTCCGAAGCGGCGCTGGCGTTCATCGGCAAACTCGATGACTGGCCCGGCATGTCCCGCGGGGTCAATCCCGACTTGCCGACCATCAGCCTGCCGTTGCACCCGCCGGGCACCTTCGAATTCAGCTGGGCCGACCTGCAAGCCTGCTCACCGATCCAGGACGACCCCAAACCTGCCGCTGACCAACTGGCGACCATCATTTACACCTCCGGCACCACCGGCATGCCTAAAGGCGTCATGCACAGCTTCGGCAATCTGGGGTTCGCCACCACCCGTGGCACGCAGTTGTTCGGCCTCAATGAGTCGGATCGGTTGCTGTCCTACCTGCCGTTGTGCCACGTCGCCGAACGCATGTTCGTCGAACTGGCGTCCATCTACACCGGGCAAACCGTGTTCTTTGCCGAGAGCCTCGACACCTTCCTGACTGATTTGCAGCGTGCGCGGCCGACTGCGCTGTTCGGCGTGCCACGCATCTGGACCAAATTCCAGATGGGCGTGTACGGCAAGATCCCGGCAAAACGCCTCGACTTCCTGCTCGGGCTGCCCTTCATCGGCAAACGGGTAGGGCACAAAGTGCTCGCCGGGTTGGGGCTGGACGCCTTGCGCGTCGCGTTGTCCGGCGCCGCGCCCGTGCCGCAGACGTTGTTGCTGTGGTACCGCAAACTCGGGCTGGACGTGCTGGAGGTCTACGGCATGACCGAAAGCTGCGGTTATTCCCACATCGGCCGGCCCGGCGACAACAAACCGGGCTGGATCGGCAAGCCTTGCCCTGACGTTGAAGTGCGGATCGCCGAGTCGGGCGAGGTCATGGTGCGCAGTGGCGCAACCATGCTCGGGTATTTCAAGGAACCGGAAAAAACCGCCGACACCATCACCGAGGACGGCTTCCTGCGCACCGGTGATAAGGGCGAACAGGACGCCGAAGGCAACCTGCGCTTGACCGGTCGCCTGAAGGAAATCTTCAAGACCAGTAAAGGCAAATACGTGGCACCGGCGCCGATCGAAAATCGTTTGGCGGTGCATTCACGCATCGAGCAAGTGTGCGTGGTCGGTGATGGGTTGAGTGCGCCACTGGGGTTGTGCGTGCTCTCGGCAGTCGGGCAGCAGGACGCCGGCGGAACCGCGCGTGCCGGCCTGCATTCAAGCCTGGAAAAACTTCTCGAAGAGGTCAACGGCGCCCTCGACAAACATGAGCGCCTGCGCCGGCTCGTTGTCGTCAAAGACAGCTGGGCCGTGGAAAACGGCTTCCTGACGCCAACCCTGAAGATCAAGCGCAACGTGATCGAAGCGGCTTACGGCCCCCGGTTCGAAGAATGGAGCGAGCATAGCGAAGCGGTGCTGTGGCAGGATTGAGCCACGAACAAAACCAACAAAGGATGTGTGCAATGAGTTTGTGGCGTACCACTCCCAACATCGAGCAGTTGAACGCGATTCAGAAAAACACCATCGGCGAAGTGCTGGATATCCGCTTCGAAGCCTTCGACGAAGAGTCGCTGACCGCGAGCATGGTCATCGATCATCGCACTCACCAGCCGTATGGTTTGCTGCACGGTGGTGCCTCGGTGGTGTTGGCCGAAACTGTCGGCTCCATGGCCAGTTACCTGTGCATCGATGCCAGCAAGTTTTACTGCGTAGGCCTTGAGATCAACGCCAACCATTTGCGGGGGCTGCGTAGCGGTCGCGTGACAGCCGTGACCAAGCCGATTCACATCGGGCGCACGACCCATGTCTGGGACATTCGGTTGACCAGCGACGAGGGCAAGGCCAGTTGTGTGTCGCGGTTGACCATGGCGGTGGTGCCGTTGGGGGAGAACCCGCCGGCGCGTTGAGTGACGGCCCGCTCTGCCGCGGAATGTACGCAAGGTTCCCTGAAACACAGGTGTGACCGGACTGTCATCATTCCTGGCAGTTACGGTCATTGCTGAAGGACGTTGTCTTGCGGACAATCAATGCCTGTTCTCGCTTATGGATTTGCCGGTATGTCGCAGCAGATATTTTTCGCCCACGCCAATGGGTTCCCCTCCGGGACCTACGGCAAGTTGTTCGCGGCGCTGGCGCCCGAGTATCAGGTGACGCATCTGGAGCAGCATGCCCATGACCCGCGTTTCCCGGCGGATGACAACTGGCACAACCTGGTCGACGAGCTGATTCATCACCTCAAGCAACAGGCGGAACCGGTGTGGGGCGTCGGCCATTCCTTCGGCGGCGTGCTGCACCTGCATGCGGCATTGCGTTGTCCCGAGCTGTATCGCGGCGTGGTGATGCTCGATTCACCGGTGCTGACCCGCGCCGATCAATGGGTGATCCTCGCGGCCAAGCGTTTCGGTTTTATCGACCGCCTGACCCCGGCCGGCCGCACATTGGGACGGCGCGAAGAGTTCGCCGATATCGAGAGTGCCCGCCGTTATTTCGCCGGTAAAACGCTGTTTCGCGGTTTCGACCCTGAATGTTTCGATGCTTACCTGCAACATGGCCTGCATCAGGTCGGCGACAAACTGCGTCTGCGTTTCGACCCCGCCACGGAAATCAGCATCTACCGGGGCGTTCCCCACACCAGTCCCGGTCGCGCACGGCAACTGAAAGTGCCGCTGGCGGTGGTGCGTGGGCACAAAAGCCGAGTGGTGATGCGCCATCACGCCAATTCTGTCGGGCGCATGCCGTTGGGCGAATCCCTGACCATGCCCGGCGGCCACATGTTTCCCCTCGAACGTCCCCAGGACACCGCCACGCTGCTGAAAAACCTGTTCAGCCGCTGGGATGCTCGTCATCAGCAGGATTGCGCATGAACCATGCCGTCGAGGAAGTTCGCCTGAGCCTGCCGCACATTGAGCTGGCAGCGCACCTGTTCGGCCCCGAGGACGGTTTGCCGGTGATTGCCTTGCACGGCTGGCTGGACAACGCCAACAGTTTTGCCCGGTTGGCGCCGAAGCTCAAAGGGCTGCGCATCATTGCGCTGGACATGGCCGGTCACGGTCATTCCGGGCATCGCCCGACGGGTGCCGGCTACGCGATGTGGGATTACGCCCATGACGTGCTGCAAGTCGCCGAACAGCTGGGCTTGAAGCGTTTTGCGCTGATGGGGCACTCCATGGGGGCGATCGCTTCGTTGATCATCGCCGGGTCGCTGCCGGAGCGGGTTACGCACCTGGCGTTGATCGACGGCATCATTCCTCCTACAGACAAAGGCGAAAATGCTGCCGAGCGCATGGGCATGGCCCTGCAAGCGCAACTGGACCTGCGGGAGAAAAGCAAACCGGTCTACAACACCCTGGATCGCGCCATCGAAGCGCGTATGAAAGGCCTGGTGGCGGTCAGTCGCGAGGCCGCCGAACTGCTGGCGCAACGCGGCTTGATGCCAGTGCCGGGCGGTTACACCTGGCGCACCGATAGCCGTCTGACGCTGCCATCGCCGCTGCGTCTGACCACCGAACAAGCCATGGCCTTCGTCCAGCGCGTCAGTTGTCCTGCGCTGCTGGTCGTTGCGGCCGACGGCATGCTCGCCAAACATCCCGAGTTGCTGGAGCGTCTACCCTTTAGCCGTGAACAGCTGCCTGGCGGTCATCATTTGCACCTGAATGACGAATCCGGTGCCGACCTTGTCGCAGACTGTTTCAATCGGTTCTTCGCCGTTCCTTGACTTGCGCCGGGCAACTGTCGAGGCTGGGCGGGTTGAAATGGGAGACAACCATGATAGATCTCTACACCGCTGCGACCCCGAATGGCCACAAGGTCTCTATCGTGCTCGAGGAACTCGGCCTGCCCTACACGGTGCACGCCCTGAGTTTCGACAAAAAGGAACAGAAGTCCGCGGACTTCCTCAAGATCAACCCCAATGGCCGGATCCCGGCGATTGTCGATCGCGCCAACGGCGATTTTGCCGTGTTCGAATCCGGCGCCATCCTGATTTATCTGGCAGAACTGAGCGGCAAGCTGTTGCCCAAGGACCCGAAGGGGCGCTCGGTGGTGCTGCAGTGGCTGATGTTCCAGATGGGTGGAATCGGTCCGATGCAGGGCCAGGCCAATGTGTTTTTCCGTTACTTTCCGGAAAAGCTCCAGGGCGCCATCGACCGTTATCAGCATGAAACCCGACGCCTGTATGAAGTGCTCGACACGCGCCTGCAAGACGTAGAGTTTCTGGCGGACGAATACAGCATTGCCGACATCGCGACCTATCCGTGGGTCCGTGGTCACGAGTGGTCCGGTGTGGCAGTGGACGGCTTGTCTGCATTGCAACGCTGGATGGCGACGATGGCGGCGCGCCCGGCGGTGCAGCGCGGTTTGCTGGTGCCCGAGCGCATCGACGACGCCAGTGTCGTCAAGGGTGCCCAGGCCATGCTGATCCGATGAGCCTGTCCATGCGATCACTCAGTCTGCTAATGCTGTGTTGTTTCAGTCCTTCGCTGTTTGCCGCCGATGTGCCGGGCAGTCAGGACCTGCCAATCGTGCCGCGCCTGGCCGATTCGCAGATCGTCGACTATCGCCCCACGGCTGAACTCGAGCGGATCTACCCGTTGGGCTCGATCCGCAAGATCAGCGGGCAGTTGCGTTTCGACGGTCAGGTCAGCGCCCGCGGCCAAACCACCTCGGTGACCTACGAGCTGCCTGCGGAGCATTCCTCCACCGAAGCCTTCACGGCCGCTCGCGAAGCCTTGCAGAAGCAGGACGCCCAGTTGCTGTTCTGGTGCCAGGCCCGCGATTGCGGCGAGAGCAGCCTGTGGGCCAATGAGGTCTTCGGCAATGCCAAGCTCTATGGGGCCGACGATCAGCAGGCCTACCTGTTGTTGCGTCTGGCGGCGCCGCGGGACAACACCCTGGTGGCGCTCTACAGCATCACTCGCGGCAACCGCAAAGCCTATTTGCACGTCGAGCAGTTCGACGCCGCAGCACCGCTGGGGGATTTGCTGCCGACTTCCGCGACCTTGCTTCGAGAACTCAAGAGCACCGGCGAGCTCGATTTCCCCAAGCTGACCGGCGACCCTGACGATACCTGGCTGCGCCTGATCTCCCGTGGACTGAACCTGGACACCACGTTGCGGGTCAGTGTGTCCGGGCCGAAGGCCGAAGCCTGGCGTCAGGCCCTGATCGGCCAGGGTGTGCGTACGGCCAGGATGGAAACCGGCAGCGTCGAAGGCTCTGGCCTGCACATCGAACTGTTGCGATAAGCTGTGGCAGGCGGACGTGCTTGCCGCGTTCGCCTACTCTTATTGGCTGACTGACATTTTTTCGAGACGTGGATGATCAATAACGATCGACTGTTGGTGCAGATCCTGCTGCTGGTGCTGTTTGGCGCGAGCTTCTGGGTGATGGCGCCGTTCTGGTCGGCCATGTTCTGGGGCGCGGTGCTTGCGTTCGCCAGTTGGCCGCTGATGCGCTTGCTGACCCGTTGGCTCAATGGCCGAGAATCCCTGGCGGCGGCATTGCTGACCCTCGGCTGGATGTTGCTGGTGGCGGTGCCGCTGGTGTGGTTGGGTTTCAACCTCGCGGACCATGTGCGTGATGCCACGGCGTTCATCAAGGACGTGCAGATGGATGGCCTGCCCGAGGCGCCGACATGGCTGGGCAGTATTCCTTTGGTAGGCGCGCGTCTGGTGGTGATCTGGAACAGCATCGATCAGCAGGGCGCGGCGATGATGGTGTCGCTCAAACCTTATCTGGGGCAGGTCGGCAACTGGTTGCTGGCGCGCAGTGCACAGATTGGCGGCGGCATTCTCGAGCTGACACTCAGCATTGTGTTCGTGTTCTTTTTCTACCGGGACGGGCCGCGTTTGGCGGCGTTTGTCCATGGGCTGCTGCAACGGTTGATCGGTGACCGCGCCGGTTACTACATCGAACTGGTGGCGGGTACGGTGCAACGGGTGGTGAATGGCGTGATCGGGACTGCGGCGGCGCAAGCGGTGCTGGCGCTGATCGGCTTCCTGATTGCCGGGGTGCCGGGGGCGCTGGTACTGGGCATCGTCACCTTCTTGCTGAGCCTGATTCCCATGGGGCCACCGCTGGTGTGGATTCCGGCCACGGCGTGGCTCGCCTGGAAGGGCGAATACGGGATGGCGGTGTTCCTTGGAATGTGGGGGACGTTCATCATCAGCGGGGTCGACAACGTGCTCAAGCCTTACCTGATCAGTCGTGGCGGCAATTTGCCGTTGGTGATCGTGCTGTTGGGCGTGTTTGGCGGGTTGATTGCGTTCGGGTTCATCGGCCTGTTTATCGGACCGACGTTGCTGGCCGTGGCGTACAGCCTGTTGACCGACTGGAGCAAGAGTCAGGCGCGGGTGGAAGATCGCCGACCGTGAATGGCCGACCACGATCAATTGTAGGAGCCGGCTTGCTGGCGATCGGATCACCGTGGTTCACCTGAAACACCGCGGTGATGCGATCGCCAGCAAGCCGGCTCCTACAATTAGCTTGTGACGTTAAGGTACTTGCCTACCGTCGCCACCTTGTCGAGCGAGTACTGCTTGCTCAGGTTGGCGATCATTTTGTTCAGCGCTTCCGTCACGCTCGCCTGATCGGTTGCGCTGTTGCTGTTTTTCTCGCGACCGGCCTGCAGCGCGGCTTCCAATTCGTCGCTGCTGACGCCGCCACTGCTGTCGCTGTCCAGCACCTTGAGCAACGCGGCGCTGGTGTCGCTGCTGGTGGTTGAAGTGCTGCTGGCCTGCAACGCACTGCTCAATTCACTGGCGCTGACACTGCCGTCGCTGTCCGCGTCGAGTTGGCTGAACAATTCGTCACTGGACACCTGTTGCGGCGGTGGCGGCGGCGGGGCGAGGCTGGCGGCGAGTTCGTCCTTGCTGACGACGCCGTCTTCGTTTTTATCCAGCGCCGAAAAAATCTCTGTGCTGTCGGCATTGCTGCCGGCGTTGGTCAGGCCGCTGGCCAGCTCATCGCTGCTGATGGCGCCGTCACTGTCGGTGTCCAGTGCGCTGATCAGCGCGTCGGCCAGTTCGGTGTTCGGTGCCTGATCACGCGGCGGTGGTGGCGGTGGTGCCATCGCAGCCATTTCTTCGCTGCTCAGGCTGCCACTGTCGTCACTGTCCAGATCGGCGAAGTTCTTGCTCAGGCTGACCAGCAGACCGTCCTCGGTTTTCTGTGACAGAGCGCTGGTGAGCTCGTCCTGGTCTACCGAACCGTCGCTGTTGGTGTCGAGCCTGGCGAGCAGTTCTTTCTGGAATTGCTGGCTGCGAGCATTGCTGGTTGTGGTGCTGCTGGTGCTGGTATAGCTCGTGTAGTTGCTGACGCTACCGATCATTGGGCTCACTCCCTGGAATGGAAAACCGGTGGGTGCACCGGCTTATGCAGCCTCAAGGAGCAAGTTGTCGTAGGTATGTGGGGTTTGTACCGATTGGTACACACAGGTCTCAGGTCAGACTCAGAACCTGTGGGAGCGGGCTTGCTCGCGAAAGCGGTGGATCATTCAGCATTGATGTTGACTGACCCACCGCTTTCGCGAGCAAGCCCGCTCCCACAGTGGATTTATGGGGAGATTCAGGTGCGGGGTAGCCAGATAACGGCGGTCAAACCGCCGCCAGGCGTTTCTTCCAGATTCAATTGCCCACCCAATCGTTCAGCCGCCTCACGGGCAATGGTCATGCCCAGACCGACACCGCCGGAGTTGCGGTTGCGCGAACCTTCCAGGCGGAAGAACGGTTCAAACACGGCTTCACGTTTATCTGCCGCAATCCCCGGCCCATGGTCGATGACCCGAATCACCAGGTGTTCGCGATTGTCCTCAAGCACGATCTGCGCCTGCCCGGCATAACGCAGCGCGTTATCCAGCAGATTGTTGATGCATGAACGCAGGGCCATCGGTTGAACCTGCAGCGGTGCGCAATGGCCGTTGGCCTGCACATCGCAACCCTGGTCCTGGGCGTTTTCACTCAAGGATTCGACCAGCGCCTGCACGTCCATCCACTGCGGTGCCTCACTGGTACGCTGCTCGTGCAGGTAGGTGAGGGTGGCGTCGAGCATGCTGATCATGTCGTCCAGATCCTGGCGCATCTGGCCTTGCAGCTTGTCGTCGTCGATCTGTTCCAGTCGCAGCTTGAGGCGTGACAGCGGCGTGCGCAGGTCGTGGGACACCGCGCCGAGCATTCGCGAACGCTGCTGCATCTGTTCGATAATGCGTTTTTGCATCAGGTTGAAGGTGTAGGCCGCTTGCCGGGCCTCCCGTGGGCCGGACTCATCCAGCGGCGGGCTGTCGAGGTTCTCGCTCAGGCGCTCGGCGGCGTCGCTCAGGCGCTGGATCGGCCGGCTCAACAGTTTGGCGCCGTACCAGGCGGCGATGATCAGCGAAATCAGCTGGAAGGTAAGTGGCACCAGTGGCCCGCCGAACCATGGCCGTGGTGGCCGGTTTTCGAAACGCGGGTCCGGCGGCGGGCGTGGTCCGTCGAAGCCTTGGGCGAACTCGGGCGGGGGCGGCGGCGGAGGTGGGCCGTAATGATGAAACCAGGCAAACGCCAGCAGATGCGCCAGGATGATCGCCACCAGCAGCACGCCAAACAGGCGACCGAACAGCGTATCGAAGCGCGCACGCATCAGCCGATGTCTCGTGCGTCGAACAGGTAACCCTCGCCGCGAACGGTTTTGATCAGCTGTGGTGCTTTCGGGTCGTCCCCGAGTTTCTGGCGCAGACGCGAAACCAGCAGGTCGATGCTGCGATCAAAGGCTTCTATCGATCGACCGCGCGCCGCATCCAGCAATTGTTCACGGCTGAGCACACGACGCGGACGTTCGATGAACACCCAGAGCAAACGGAACTCGGCGTTGGACAGCGGCACCACCAGGCCATCCGCCGCGATCAACTGGCGCAGCACGCTGTTCAGGCGCCAGTTATCGAAGCGAATATTCGCACGCTGTTCGGTGCGGTCGTCGCGCACCCGACGCAGAATGGTCTGAATCCGTGCGACCAGCTCCCGTGGTTCGAACGGTTTGGCCATGTAATCGTCGGCGCCCAGTTCCAGGCCGATGATCCGGTCGGTGGGTTCGCAACGCGCGGTGAGCATCAGGATCGGAATGTCCGATTCGGCGCGCAACCAGCGGCACAGCGACAGACCGTCTTCGCCGGGTAGCATCAGGTCGAGCACCACCACGTCGAAATGCTCCGCTTGCAGCGCCAGGCGCATGGCCGCGCCATCGGTGACGCCGCTGGCGTGGATGTTGAAGCGGGCCAGGTAGTCGATCATCAGTTCGCGGATCGGGACGTCATCGTCGACGATCAGGGCGCGAATGCTCCAGCGTTTGTCGTCGCCGGGCGCTTTTTGATCGTCGTTCACAGGTGCGTGGGTGTTGTGCATGCGTGCGTTCATCTGCCAGGTAGGCTGCCAACCACAAAGATGGGCTGCGAGGTTGTGGCTTCAGCATAGGCGTCCGGCCCGGAGGCGGGAAGTGCTGTAAGGACGTGTTGCGGCTGCCGAGGGTAGCGGGGAAGGGTGTTGTGGGCGTGTCGTGAGTGTATCGGTCTCGACACAATCGGCGAAAGGGCTAGGCTTGGCTGAGCGCCGACGACGATTTACCGATCATCGGGTCCCGCAGCCGCGCTGGTTCCGCTACAATGCGCGCCGATTTCGTCCTGCCTGAGAGCCCGCACATGTCCGTCTGCCAGACTCCTATCATCGTCGCCCTGGATTTCCCCACCCGTGACGCCGCACTGAAGCTGGCCGACCAGTTGGACCCGAAACTGTGCCGGGTCAAAGTCGGCAAGGAACTGTTCACCAGCTGCGCGTCGGAAATCGTCGGCACCTTGCGCGACAAGGGTTTCGAAGTGTTCCTGGACCTCAAGTTCCACGACATCCCGAACACCACCGCCATGGCGGTAAAAGCCGCGGCGGAAATGGGCGTGTGGATGGTCAACGTGCACTGCTCCGGTGGTCTGCGCATGATGGCGGCTTGTCGTGAAGTGCTCGATCAGCGTTCCGGTCCGAAACCGCTGCTGATTGGCGTGACCGTGCTGACCAGCATGGAGCGTGAAGATCTGGCGGGCATTGGTCTGGACATCGAACCGCAGGAGCAAGTGTTGCGCCTGGCTGCGCTGGCGGAAAAAGCCGGGATGGACGGTCTGGTGTGCTCGGCGCTGGAAGCCCAGGCCTTGAAATCGGCTCACCCGTCGTTGCAACTGGTGACCCCGGGGATTCGTCCGGCGGGCAGCGCCCAGGACGATCAACGCCGCATTCTGACGCCGCGTCAGGCACTGGATGCCGGTTCCGATTACCTGGTGATCGGCCGTCCGATCAGCCAGGCGGCGGATCCGGCCAAGGCGTTGGCTGACGTCGTAGCCGAAATCGCGTAATCACTTGCCGGCGATAGCATCACCGCGGTCTACCTGAACCACCGCGGCGACGCCATCGCCGGCAAGCCGGCTCCTACAAAGGTTGGTGTTAAACCTTCAGCACCAACTTGCCGAAATTCTCGCCGCTGAATAATTTCATCAGCGTCTCCGGGAACGTCTCCAGCCCTTCGACAATGTCTTCCTTGCTCTTGAGCTGCCCCTTGGCCATCCACCCGGCCATTTCCTGCCCGGCCGCTGCGAACTGCGCGGCGTAGTCCATCACCACAAAGCCTTCCATGCGTGCGCGGTTAACCAGCAGCGACAAATAGTTGGCCGGCCCTTTGACGGCTTCCTTGTTGTTGTACTGACTGATGGCGCCGCAAATCACCACCCGTGCCTTCAGGTTGAGACGGCTCAGCACGGCGTCGAGAATATCGCCGCCGACGTTATCGAAATACACGTCCACACCTTTCGGGCATTCGCGCTTGAGGCCGGCGACGACGTCTTCGCTCTTGTAATCGATGGCACCGTCAAAACCCAGTTCGTCGATCAGGAACTTGCACTTGTCCGCACCGCCCGCGATGCCGATCACGCGGCAGCCTTTGATCTTGGCGATCTGCCCGGCGATGCTGCCTACCGCACCGGCCGCGCCGGAAAGCACCACGGTGTCACCTTCCTTCGGTGCGCCGACATCGAGCAGGGCGAAGTAGGCCGTCATCCCGGTCATGCCCAGCGCGGACAAGTAACGTGGCAGCGGTGCCAGTTTCGGATCGACTTTATAGAAGCCACGCGGCTCGCCGAGGAAGTAATCCTGCACACCCAGGGCGCCGTTGACGTAGTCCCCGACCGTAAACCCCGGATGGCTGGACGCCACGACTTTGCCTACACCCAGTGCGCGCATGACTTCGCCGATACCGACCGGCGGGATGTAGGACTTGCCCTCGTTCATCCAGCCACGCATGGCCGGGTCCAGGGACAGGTATTCGTTTTTGACCAGGATCTGACCCGCGGCCGGTTCGCCGACCGGGACTTGCTGATAGGTAAATGTCTCGCGGGTCGCCGCGCCCACCGGACGTTTGGCGAGCAGGAACTGGCGATTGGTCTGGGTAGTCATGACAGGCACTCAAGATGAATGAAGCCTTGTTGATAGACCTTCATGGACGACCCCGCAAGTTTGGCTGATGCGGCGAATGCACATCGATCCAGTGCAGTGATAGTCGGTCCGGTGGTTTTATCACTGCAACTCATGGCCACTTAACCGGGCTTCTGATAGTGCTGCCGCGCGGGTCGTGCCTGTGGCTAGACTGGTCGCACGCTAACTTGCACATTCTTCACTTCGAGGGCATCACAATGAGCATGACGTTTTCCGGCCAGGTCGCTGTAGTCACGGGCGCCGCCAATGGTATCGGCCGCGCGACCGCCCAAGCGTTCGCCGCCGAAGGGTTGAAAGTGGTGGTGGCCGACATGGACACCGCAGGCGGTGAAGGCACCGTGGCGCTGATTCGTACGGCGGGCGGCGAAGCGACCTTCGTGCGTTGCAACGTCACCCTGGAAAGCGATGTAAAAAATCTGATGGACGAAGTGGTGAATACCTACGGCCGTCTCGACTACGCCTTCAATAACGCGGGCATCGAAATCGAGAAAGGCAAACTGGCCGAAGGCACGGTCGACGAATTCGACGCGATCATGGGCGTCAACGTCAAAGGCGTCTGGCTGTGCATGAAGTATCAGCTGCCGTTGTTGCAGGCTCAGGGCGGTGGTGCGATCGTCAACACGGCGTCGGTGGCTGGCCTCGGTGCCGCGCCGAAGATGAGCATCTATGCGGCGTCGAAGCACGCGGTGATCGGCCTGACCAAGTCGGCGGCAATCGAATACGCCAAGAAAAAGATTCGCGTGAACGCGGTATGCCCGGCGGTGATCGACACCGACATGTTCCGCCGCGCCTATGAAGCGGATCCGAAGAAGGGCGAATTCGCCAGCGCCATGCACCCGGTGGGTCGCATCGGCAAGGTCGAAGAAATCGCCAGTGCCGTGCTGTACCTGTGCAGCGACGGTGCCGCGTTCACCACCGGTCATTCGCTGGCGGTGGACGGTGGCGTCACGGCGTTCTGAAGCCGGGTCATGCACCGCAAGAAAACCCGCACGTATGCGGGTTTTTTTTTGCCTGGGGAATGGCTCGGGCAATGTGTTTCAAATGGTTAGATCCGTGAGTTTTGGCGGCGTTGTCGCACAGCCCATCCCGCGTTGCTGTGATTAACTGTTTTCCGCGAAACGAACAGGAGTTTGCTTGCTCATGGAATTGAGAATCGATCGACAGGCAATGGTGCCGGTCGTACAGCAAATCGTCGACGCGCTGGCTTGCTGGCTGCGTCAGAGCGAAATAGAGCCGGGGACGCGTTTGCCTTCTGCGCGGCAAATCGCACGGGTCAACTTGCTCAGTCAGACCAGCGTCGTTGAGGCCTGTGAGCGGCTGGTGGCTCAAGGCATGCTGGTGCCACGTCATGGCGCGGGGTTCGTCGTCGCAACCCCGGCATTGGTCGCTGCGGACTCGCCGTGGTCAGAAGGTACAGAAGTAAATTCACGCAGCAGGGAAGGTGAGCTGCCGCTGGGGAGTGGCGTGCTTCCCGAAAGCTGGCGTGAAACCGACGACCTGAGCTACGCGATCCGTGAGGTCAGCCGCACGGACATGGCTGCGCTGTTCAACTACAGCACGCCGCTGGGTTTGCGGGCGTTGCGTCAGCAAATCCTCAAGCGCCTGAGGCTGCTGGATATCGCCGCAGAAGAAAGTCGAATCATGACAACGGCGGGCGCCAGTCAGGGGCTTGACCTGATTGTGCGCACCTTGCTCAAGCCAGGCGATTGCGTGGTGGTGGAAAGCCCCGGTTATTCCTTGTTGTTCGAGTTGCTCAGGCTGCGCGGTGTCAACATGCTCGAAGTACCGCGCACGCCGCGCGGGCCGGACATCGAAACGCTCACGGTACTGCTGAAGGAGAACAAGCCCCGGGCATTGTTCATCAACAGTTTCTATCACAACCCGACGGGCAGCAGCCTGGCGCCGGCGGTGGCGGAGCGGGTCCTGCAACTGGCGAAAACCCATGGCGCGCTGGTGATCGAAGACGATGTCTACGCGGACTTGCACAGTGGCCCGGGCGTGCGGCTCGCTGCCCTGGAGACCGATGACAACGTGATTTACCTCGGCAGCTATTCCAAGATTCTCAGCAGTTCGTTGCGGGTCGGCTTTGTAGTGGCTGGCGCGGAAATCATTTCAAGGCTGGCCGAGGTCAAGAGGATCAGCAGCCTGGGTACTTCCGGGTTTTGCGAGTCGGTGCTGGCCTGCCTGTTGGCGAGCGGTGCCTATCGCAAGTTGGTGCTGCGCCTGCGGCAGCGTCTGAGCGGTGACCGAGAGGCCGCATTGCAGATGCTGGAAGACGCCGAGTGGGAGGTCTTTGGCAAACCCGTCGGGGGCCTGTTCATCTGGGCGCGATCGCGCAAGTCCGACTACGCTCACCTGCGGATTCAGGCTCGGCGCTACGGTGTCCTGCTGTCTTGCGCGACAGCCTTCAGTCCCGCCGGCGAGACCGGTGACTGGCAGCGTATCAATGTGGCCTATGCCTGTGATCCGCGAGCCCGGGCGTTTTTTCAGGCCACCGCTTTGAATCGACCTCAAACGTTCTGAAAACGACGTTGGCGTAGCTTTTTGCCATTATTCCGACGCCAGAGACTTGTGTTGACACAGGCCCGTTGCGAATCTGCGTTAACAGACTATGTCAGGGGACTAAGTGCAATGATTTCGGCCGTGCAAGGACGTTTTGCCAACCTCGGTATGGCAAAAAAACTGGGTGTCGGGTTTCTGCTGGTGCTGCTGTTGACAGCCCTGGTGGCGGCCATCGGCGTATGGTCCCTGCAAACCATCAGCCAGCGCTTCGACGGGCTCAAACAGATGTCGTCGCTCAACAGTGGCCTGCTCAAGGTGCGGTTGCTTGAGCAGGAATACGCCTTGCACGGCAACCCGAAAATCGTCACTGCGTTGCACGAGGGCGTTGAAGGCCTGGTTGTCCTGGCGAACCAGCTCAAGGCGCAATCACCGGCCAACGTTCCGGTGATGAACGACGTCGAGCAATCGCTGGGAGCTTACCGCAAGGCGTTTGACGAATTTGTCTCGCTGAGTCAGGCCAAGGACCTGGCGCTGGAAATGGCCAGTTGGTCAGTGTCCAGCGTCGCGAACAACCTTGATGTGTTGCAGGCCGGTCTCGCCGACGATGGCGCTTATACCTTGAAGGACTCCGAGGGCAAGGACGGTAGCCAGTTCATCGAACAGGCCAATCAGGTCAGCCAGGTATCGCGGCTGATGTTGCAAGCCATGAACGAGGCGCGCGTGCGTCTGGACCAGAGCCGCAAGGGCGATGACAGTGCCAGCCAGGGCAAGATCGAACAGGCTGATCAGGCGCTGGCTCAGGCCGAGCAGTTGAAAACCACGGTCAAGGACGAGGGCTATCAGACGGTCCTCAATGAGGTGGTCGGGCACATTGGCGGTTTCAGCGAAAAACTTGCCGAGTACACCGGCCTGCTGGCGCAGGAAAAAACCGTCTATGAACAGCTGCATCAGCGCGCCGCGCAGGTGGTGGAACGGGTGGATCAGGCCTATGTCGCCGAAGACCAGTCGATGCAGACCGAGCTGAAAAAGAATTCGCTGCTGATTATCGGTTCATCGGCCCTGGCCTTGCTGGTCGGGCTGATCGCGGCGTGGGTGATTACCCGATTGATCGTGGGGCCGTTGCGCAGTGTTATCCGTGTGGCTCAGCAGATTGCCGCGGGCGATTTGAGTGCGACGGTTGAAGTGACCCGTCGGGACGAGATCGGCCAACTGATGCAGGCCATGCAGCAAATGGGCGCGGGGCTCAGCAGCATTGTCAGCGGTTTGCAGGCGGGTATCGAACAATTGGCCAGTTCCGCGCAATCGCTGTCGGCGGTGACCGAACAGACCAATCTTGAAGTCAGCAGTCAGAAAGAAGAAACCGAGCAGGTCGCAACTGCAATGAACCAGATGACCGCCACCGTGCACGATGTTGCACGTAACGCGGAAGAAGCTGCCCAGGCTGCGCAGACGGCGGACGACAAGGTCGAAAGTGGCCAGGTGGTGGTGCGCCAGAGCATGGCGCGGATCGAGCAGCTGGCCGACTCGGCGTCCTCGGCCAGTTCCAGCATCGAGAGCCTGAGTGCGGAGATTCAGAATATCGGCACGGTGCTCAGCGTGATCAAGAGTGTGGCTGAGCAGACCAACCTGTTGGCGCTGAACGCGGCCATCGAGGCGGCACGGGCTGGCGAGCAGGGCAGGGGGTTTGCGGTGGTCGCCGATGAAGTGCGGGCGCTGGCGAAGCGGACCCAGCAATCGACCGAGGAGATTGAACGTCTGGTCAGCGCCTTGCGTTCGGCGGCGCAGTCGTCGGTGCATCAGATTCAGAGCAGTGGCGAATTGGTGAAACTGGCGGTCAGTGATGCGCTTCAGACCGAAAGTGCCTTGGGCAGTATTGCAGCGGCGGTGTCGTTGATTCAGCAGATGAACCAGCAGATTGCAGCGGCTGCGGAGGAGCAGAGTTCCGTGGCGGAGGAGATCAACCGCAGTGTGACCAGTATTCGTGCGAGTGCGGATCAGTCTTCGTTGGCGATGCAGGGGAATGCGGCGTCGAGTATCGAGTTGGCGCAGTTGGGGGTTGAGTTGAAGGGGATGGTCGGGCATTTCCGGCTCTGATCGGTCTGGCCCTTGTAGGAGCTGGCTTGCTGGCGATGGCGGCCTGACAGCCGACCTATCTCTTGTTGGTGTACATATCCGTTCTTGGTGTAACGGCCGCTCACGGTTTCGCCCTTACGGCGAGTCACTTGGAGAAGCGCCAAGTAACCAAGCGCTCTTGCCCCTTTCGTTCGGTGCCTCGCTGTGGCTCGGCATGCCCTCGCTCC
>NZ_AKJI01000054.1:0-27574 GCF_000282415.1 Pseudomonas sp. GM60 | reverse complement strand
CGAAAGGGGCAAGAGCCCTTGGTTACTTGGGGCTCTTCCAAGTGACTCGCTGTAAAAGCGAAACCATAAGCCGCCGTTACCGCAGCAACGGATATACACACAATCCAAAAACTAAGCCTGCCTAAACCTCATCAACTTCTTCAACAACGGCCGCCCAACCATCAACAAAAACACCGGCCCCCCCACCACCAGATAAAAGTAATAAGTCACCGTCCGCCAAATCAGAATCGCCGCCGCCGCAGTGGATTTCCCCACCATGGGCGCCAGTAATGCAGCCGAGGTCAATTCCGCCGCCCCGGCGCCCCCCGGCAACAGGCTGAACTGCCCCGCACTCAGCGAAAGCATCTGAATCAAAAAACTCCAGGCCCACTGTAAATCCGCGCCGAGCCCGCGCAACGCCAGGTACAACACGCTATAGCGCAGCACCCAATGCACACAGGTCAGGGCAAACACCTTGATCAAAGTCCGAAAGGGCAACTTCAACGTGTCAGTGAACGCCGCAAGAAAGTGCAGGAGTTTTCGCGCCCAGCGCAGGCGCGTGGTGCCTTTGACATTGAGGCGTGCGAGCAGCCGCCCGCTGAGGCGAATCAGCAGCCGATGGTAGCGCGCGATCACCACACAACTTAGCAGCCCGCCGAACATCGATATCGCACTGACGGTCAGTAGCCACTCCATGCGTTCGCTGAGGTGCTGAAACAGCGCATAAATCAGAATCCCGCTTAACGCGCAGAGAAAGAACAGCAGATCGCTGAGTTGGTCCATGGCGAAAACCGCGCTGCCCCGTGCCGGGCGCACCCCGTTGCGGGCCAGCAGCGCCATGATGGTCAGCGGTCCGCCGCTGCCGCCCGGTGTGGCGCAGTAGGCGAACTCAGCGGCCATCACCACGCCGAGGCTTTTGACCGGGCTGACCTTGTCGCGCTCATCACCCAGCAACAGGCGCAAGCGCATCGTGTTCACCACCCAGCACAGCAGGATCATGCCGAACATGATCAGCAACCAGCTCAGTG
This sequence comes from Pseudomonas sp. GM60, assembly GCF_000282415.1. NCBI lineage: Bacteria > Pseudomonadati > Pseudomonadota > Gammaproteobacteria > Pseudomonadales > Pseudomonadaceae > Pseudomonas > Pseudomonas sp. GM60. Next base: position 26,567 of record NZ_AKJI01000054.1, on the reverse strand, counting down.
GAAAGCTTTGCAATCGCGACCAGGTCTGGTTGCCACCCAGCAGCAGCGGAATCAGCACCGCCGCGAGCAGCGCGACAAACAGCAGAATCCCCCGGCTCATGCGGCGCGACCGACACGGTCGCTGTGCAGCACCAGCCAACGAGCCTTGGTCATCGGCATGCGGCCTTGGTCGAGTAATCGCTTGAGGGTGTGCAGCCAGTAATCGCGCGCGAACCGATGACGCATGTCCACCGGGTGCAGGCCTAGACGAATTACCGGCGCCTGGCGCAAGCGTTGTTCGCGCTGATCGCTGACGATCTTCGACAAACCTCGCCGCCATGCGCTGCGCGCACTCCAGACCAGTCCCGGCGCATCGACCGGGGTGAAATCCGGCAGACGAAAAAGATGCTGTGGATCGCTGGTGTAACTCAGGGGTAACTGGCGCAAGGCCCGGCGCGTACCTTCGCTCATCAACCAGGCCGGAGCGACGAACCCTTCGAGCGGCCAGTGATAGCGATGAAACAGCTCGATACCTGCGCGCAGACGCGCGAGGGCTGCGTCCTGCGACAGCGTGTAGAACTCGCCTTCACGGGTATAAATGCGGCGCATGAACCAGTCTCGTGGCGTGTTGGGCGACGGCTCGTCATCACAATGAAAATAGCCGTGCAGCGCCAGTTCGTCACCTCGAGCGACACGACCGGTCAGCAGGCGGCGCAACCCAGGGTGTGCCTCCAGATCGTTGTGTCTGTGGTAATCCGGCACCACCAGCCAGGTCATCGGCACTTCACCCAAGGCGTCGACGGCTTCGACAAAAGGTTGGTAATCGGCCCAGGTGTGCGGCGCGACGTCATGCAGTACGAGTAACAGGCAGGGCGCGGTCATGGGCTCAACCATTGGCGGCCAGCGGCCATTGGTTGCCGAGGACAGCGTGATAGTGGCCCAACAGGCTGTCGACCACCGCGTCCCACGAGTAATGCCGTTCGACATGGAGGCGCGCTTGTTGGCCGAACGCGGCACTGCCTGAACTGAACAGCTCCCGCACCGCATTGGCCATCGCCACCGGGTCGTTCGGCGCGCACAGCAGCCCGCATTCTGCGCTGATGATTTCTTCAAAGGCTCCCGCCGCCACGGCTACCACCGGAATGCCGCTGGCCATGGCTTCGAGGATCACCAGGCCAAACGTTTCCTGGTCTCCGGCATGCAGCAGCGCATCGGCGCTGGCCATCAACTTCGCCACCTGCGTGACGGGGCAGAACTCATGGATGACGGTGACGTTGTCCGGGACCACGACCGGCATCGACGACCCCACCAGCAACAGGTGATAACGCCGCCCCAGGCGTCGCATGCATTCCAGCAACACCGGCAGGTTTTTTTCCTTGGAGCCTCGCCCGGCAAAAATCAGCAGGTGTGTATTTTCATTGATGCCCAGTTGCGTGCGCAGGCTTGGATCCCGGGCATCGGGGTGAAAGGTTTGCAGGTCGACGCCCAGGGTTTGGACGAAAACGTTGTTCACGCCCAGGCTGGTCAGTTTGTCGGCCATGATCCGGCTCGGCGCCAAGACCCGGTCGAAGTTGCCGTAGAGCTTTTTGACATACGCTTCGACGTTGGTTGTGACCCAATTGCCCATGCGATTGCTGACCAGCAGCGGCAAGTCCGAGTGATAGAAGCCGATCACTGGCACGTCGAGTTGGCGGCGGGCGTCGAGCGCCGCCCAGGCTGTGAGGTACGGGTCGCCGACCTCGATCAGATCGGGCTGCAAATCCTGCAGGACATTTCGCCAAGGGGCGAGACGGAGAGGGAAACGATAACCCTTGCCGAAGGGCAGGGCAGGGGCCGGAACAGTGTAAACGCCGTCCTGTTCGCTGAGATGTGGACCGGGGATCAGCAGGCTGTGGCGAATGCCGGGCTTGACGCCCAGACGACGGTGTTTTGCATCCAGATACGTGCGCACGCCACCGCTGGCAGGGGCGTAGAACATGGTTATGTCCGCGATGTGCACGATGAACATCCCTCCGGTCCGTTGTACTCCCTTGGTTGACCTTAATGAAGAATAGATGTTCGGCTGGGGTTTTGTGGTGTGTTACAGACCGGCTTCGCGGGCAAGTCGGATCGCCGCACCGCTCGCTCCTACAGGTTCACGTAAAACCTTGTAGGAGCGAGGCTTGCCCGCGAAGGGGCCTTCAGAAGCGCATCAGATCCGGAAACTACCTACCAACTGCTTGAGACGCGCCGCCTGCTGCTCCAGGTCCGAACACGCCCGCAACGTCGATTGCAGGTTTTCCACCCCTTCCTGGTTGAGCGTATTGATCTCGGTAATGTCGACGTTGATCGATTCCACCACCGCCGTTTGTTCCTCGGTCGCCGTCGCCACGGACTGGTTCATCCCGTCGATTTCACCAATGCGCAACGTCACGCTGTTCAGGCGTTCGCCCGCCAGGTTGGCGATTTCCACGCTGTCCTGACTGTGGCGCTGGCTGTCGCTCATGGTGCTGACGGATTCGCGGGCGCCGATTTGCAGCTCCTCGATCATGGTCTGCACCTGCTGCGCCGACTCCTGGGTGCGATGCGCCAGGTTGCGCACTTCATCGGCCACCACGGCAAAACCACGCCCGGCTTCACCGGCTCGGGCCGCTTCGATCGCGGCGTTCAGCGCCAGCAGGTTGGTTTGCTGGGAAATGCTGGTGATCACTTCGAGAATCTGCCCGATGTTCACGGTTTTGCTGTTCAGCGATTCGATGTTGGTGCTCGAAGCGCTGAGCATGCTCGACAGTTGGTTCATCGCGACAATGCTGCGATCCACCACCTGTTGGCCGTCTTCGGCGAGGTTTCGGGCATCGCTGGCCTGGCTCGACGCCTGGGCTGCATTGCGCGCGATTTCCTGGGCTGCGGCACCGAGCTGATTGATCGCGGCGGCGACGCTGCTGGTGCGCGAAGCTTGCTGGTCGGAGTTGTACATCGACGAGTTGGAAGCCGCGACTACACGCAGTGCCACTTCGTTGACCTGGCCGGTGGCCGAAGACACTTCGCGGATCGAACCGTGAATGCGCTCCACGAAACGGTTGAACGCGGTGCCCAGGAGGCCGAATTCATCGTTGTTCTGGATAGTGAGGCGTTTGGTCAGGTCGCCCTCGCCGTCGGCAATGTCGGCCATTGCGCGGGTCATGACGTGCAGCGGCTGGATCAGGATGCGGATCAGCATGCCCAGCAAGGCAATGATGATCGCAACTGCGATGACGGTCGCAACGACCGCCGAGGCGCGGAAATCGCTGAGTTTCGCGAAGGCTTTGTCCTTATCCACCGACAGACCGATGTACCAGTTGACGGATGACAGGCCTTTGATCGGGGTGAAAGTGACGATGCGGGTTTTGCCATCGACTTCCACTTCACTGAAATCGCTGCTGATGCGCGGTGTATTTTTCGGGTACGACTCAGCCAGGGATTTCATCACCAGCGCTTTGTCCGGGTGCACCAGGATCTTGCCGTCGGCGCTGATCAGGAACGCATAACCCATGCCATCGAAGTCCAGCGCATTCAGGCTGTCGGCGATCACTTGCAGGCTCAGGTCACCACCGACCACACCGATGTTTTGGCCATCCTTGAGCACACTGTTGACGATGGAGATGACCAGTTGGCCAGAGGCCAGATCGATGTAGGGTTCGGTCAGCGCCGAGCCACTGGTGCTTTGGGCGCTTTTGTACCAAGGGCGGGCGCGCGGATCATAGCCATCCGGCATTTTGCTGTCCGGGCGGATGATGAAGGTGCCATCCTTGTTGCCAATGTAAGCACCCATGAAGGTCGACGTCACCGCCTTCTGCTCCAGCAGCTTGGTGACGTTGCCGATGTCCGGGTTCAGCGCGGCATTTTGTGCGAGGTTTTCGATCAGCAGACTGCGCCCGGTCAGCCAGGTCTGGATATTGTTGGCAGTCACGCTGCCCATTTTTTGCAGATTCTTGTCCAGGTCCTCACGAATGGCGTTGCGCTGTAGATAGTCGTTGTACAGGGTGAACGAGGCGAACGCGGCAATGACGATGAGGGCGGCGGCAAGCAGGATTTTATGGCTGAAGCGCAGATTTTTGTTCATGGCTTGGGGTTCCGCTAAGGTCTTAATGCCCAAGGCGTGCTTTTATAAGGAAGCGTGCAGTGGGCGGTCATGAAAACAAGCTGATATTTCCGTCCTCTCCTTGGGGGGATTACCGAAGCTTTTCAGTCTTTTATATCGGCCGTGCAGAATTAAAGATTAACCATGGGTGACCAAATGCCTGATTCATCGCAACTCGTTATCGGTGCCGATCTCGCGGGGCAACCGATCGCCCAGGCCATGCGCCTGGCGAACCGTCACGGTCTGGTCGCGGGCGCTACCGGGACCGGCAAGACCGTCACCTTGCAACGACTGGCCGAAGCGTTCAGCGATGCCGGCGTGGCCGTGTTTGCAGCGGACATCAAAGGTGACCTGTGCGGCCTCGGCGCTGCCGGCAACCCGCAGGGCAAGATCGCCGAGCGAATCGCCGGGATGCCCTGGCTGAATCACACGCCGCAGGCGTACCCGGTCACCTTGTGGGACATTCACGGCCAGTCCGGTCATCCCTTGCGCACAACCTTGAGCGAAATGGGCCCACTGTTGATTGGTGCCCTGCTGGAGTTGACCGACAGCCAGCAATCGGCGTTGTACGCCGCGTTCAAGGTGGCGGACCGCGAAGGCCTGTTGTTGCTGGACTTGAAGGACCTGAAGGCACTGCTCAATCACCTGCGCGACCACCCCGAATTGCTGGGCGACGACGCCGCGTTGATGACCACCGGTTCCAGCCAGGCCCTGTTGCGCCGATTGGCGACCCTGGAACAACAAGGTGCTGAAGCCTTGTTCGGCGAGCCGGCGCTGCAACTCGAAGACATTCTGCAACCGACCGCCGAGGGACGCGGGCGCATTCACTTGCTCGATGCCAGTCGTCTGGTGCACGAAGCGCCGAAGGTCTACGCGACGTTCCTGTTGTGGCTGCTGGCTGAACTGTTCGAGCAACTGCCGGAGCGCGGCGATGCCGACAAACCGCTGCTGGCGCTGTTTTTCGACGAGGCCCATTTATTGTTTGCCGATACGCCCAAGGCGTTGCAGGAGCGATTGGAGCAAGTGGTGCGGCTAATTCGCTCGAAAGGCGTGGGCGTGTATTTCGTCACCCAATCGCCGGGCGACTTACCGGATGATGTGCTGGCGCAGCTCGGTTTGCGTATCCAGCATGGTTTGCGTGCGTTCACTGCCAAGGAGCAGAAGTCCCTTCGTGCGGTGGCCGAGGGCTTCCGGCCAAACCCGGCGTTCGATGCCTTGTCGGTGTTGACTGAACTGGGGATTGGCGAGGCGCTGGTCGGCACGTTGCAGGACAAAGGCACGCCGGAGATGGTCCAGCGCGTCCTGGTGGCACCGCCGCAATCACGGATCGGGCCGCTGAGCGAAACCGAGCGCACGCTGCTGATCGCCGGCTCGCCGTTCAAAGGGCGGTATGACAAACCGGTGGATCGCGAATCGGCCTATGAAGTGCTGATGGGGCGCAAAGGCCTGGGGCCGGAACCCGAAGCGGCACCGGGCAAGGCTGCTGCGGAGGAACCGAGCTTCACCGACAAGGCTGGAGAGTTTCTCGGCACGGCGGCAGGGCAGGCGCTGAAATCGGCGATGCGACAGGCGGCCAATCAGCTTGGTCGGCAACTGGTGCGCGGGTTGATGGGGTCACTGCTCGGCGGCAGTAAACGCCGTTAATTTCCTGACGGATGCATCCCCTTGTAGGAGCGAGGCTTGCCCGCGAAGGGGCCCTTGAGGGCGCCAAAAGCTTCGCGGGCAAGCCTCGCTCCTACAGGGGCCGTGTCAGTCTTTGGGTTTGGCGTGTGCCGCCAATCGCTCCAGCGCCGCCCGCAGGTTCGGATCGCTGATCCCCTCAGCCGTAGCCTGGATCGTCGCCCCCGCATCCGTCGACAAACTGATGGTATGCCCGGCCGCTCCTTGCTGAACGGTCGGCGGCTGCACCTTGAACAGAATCCGCGTCAGGCTGGCGAACTCATCAAACATCTGCAACTGCCGTTGCAGACGCTTCTGTTGATAACGCAGACGCGTTGCCCAATGCCCGTCGGTGACAATCAGCAACAGGCTGCCTTCGCGCCACGACGCCACATGGCAATGCTCGCGCGCAGCGGGCTGCAATTGGCTTTCGAGCAGACGTTGTAAATGACCCAGGCGTTGAGCATGGCCAAAAATGGCTTTCAGCGGTTTGGCTTCGCGAAGCAGAACGGCGGGTGCTCTGGCCGTAAGAGGGCGAAATGCCATGATCAGACACCTGAAGTAACAGAGCGACCATGGTAGCAGAAAGCACTGGTTGCACCCGACCCATTGCTTTGCGCGCGCTTTACCCATTAAATCAACAAGTAACTTCTGCCGTCAGTGGCTTGAAGTTCAGCAAAAAGCCCTTATTTTAAGTGAGCCCCGTAACAGCGCAGTGCATGCATCGTGGAACAACGCCACTTTCCTCACCATCGTTTCCGGGTAGAATGCTCGTTCGCATGCGGCCATGAGGGCTGCACGGGCGACTCACGGGGCCGCCCTCCATCCCTTTAGTGTGGAAGATCCTGCCGATATGTTTGCGCCTTTGTTAAAGAAACTTTTTGGAAGCAAGAACGAGCGTGAAGTCAAACGCATGCTCAAGACGGTGCAACTCGTCAATGCCTTCGAAGAGCAAATGGTGGCCCTTTCGGACGATCAATTGCGTGCCAAGACGGATGAGTTCAAGGCCCGCATCGCCAAAGGGGAAACCCTCGACAAGCTGCTGCCTGAAGCCTTTGCGGTCGCCCGCGAAGCCGGCAAGCGCGTCATGGGTATGCGCCACTTCGATGTCCAGCTGATCGGCGGCATGACCTTGCATGAAGGCATGATCGCGGAAATGCGTACCGGTGAAGGCAAGACCCTGGTGGCTACACTGGGCGTTTACCTCAACGCGCTGTCCGGCAAAGGCGTGCACGTTGTTACCGTGAACGACTATCTGGCCCGCCGTGACGCCAACTGGATGCGTCCGCTCTACGAATTCCTCGGCATGACGGTCGGTGTGGTTACACCTTTCCAGCCGCCGGAAGAGAAACGTCAGGCCTACGCCGCCGACATCACCTACGGCACCAACAACGAATTCGGTTTCGACTACCTGCGCGACAACATGGCGTTCAGCATGGAAGAAAAATTCCAGCGCGAACTCAACTTTGCCGTGATCGACGAAGTCGACTCCATTCTCATCGACGAAGCCCGTACCCCGCTGATCATTTCCGGTCAGGCCGAGGACAGCTCGAAGCTGTACATCGAGATCAACAAACTGATCCCGCAGCTGCAATTGCACGTCGAAGAAGTCGAAGGCGAAGTCACCAAGGCCGGCCATTACACCGTCGACGAGAAGACCCGTCAGGTCGAACTCAACGAAGCCGGTCACCAGTTCATCGAAGACATGCTGACCCGCGTCGGCCTGCTGGCTGAAGGCGAGAGCCTCTATTCGGCGCATAACCTGGGCCTGCTGACCCACGTTTATGCCGGCCTGCGTGCGCACAAGCTGTTCAACCGCAACGTTGAATACATCGTGCAGGACGGTCAGGTTGTCCTGGTCGACGAACACACCGGTCGTACCATGCCGGGTCGCCGTTTGTCCGAAGGCCTGCACCAGGCCATCGAAGCCAAGGAAAACCTGAACATCCAGGCCGAAAGCCAGACGTTGGCGTCGACCACGTTCCAGAACTACTTCCGTCTGTACAACAAGTTGTCCGGCATGACCGGTACCGCAGACACCGAAGCGTTCGAATTCCACCAGATCTACGGCCTGCAGGTCATGGTGATCCCGCCGAACAAGCCTTTGGCGCGTAAAGACTACAACGACCTGGTGTTCCTGACCGCCGAAGAGAAATACGCGGCGATCATCAACGACATCAAGGAGTGCATGACTCACGGCCGTCCGGTGCTGGTGGGTACTGCAACCATCGAAACTTCCGAACACATGTCTGCGCTGCTGCAGAAGGAAGGCATCGAACACAAGGTCCTGAACGCCAAGTTCCACGAAAAAGAAGCTGAAATCATTGCCCAGGCCGGTCGTCCAGGCGCACTGACCATCGCTACCAACATGGCCGGTCGTGGTACCGACATTCTGTTGGGCGGCAACTGGGAAGTGGAAGTCGCGTCTCTGGAAGCCCCGACGCCGGAGCAGATTGCCCAGATCAAGGCCGACTGGCAGAAGCGTCACCAGCAAGTGCTGGAGTCGGGTGGCTTGCAGGTGATCGCGTCCGAACGTCACGAATCGCGCCGTATCGACAACCAGTTGCGTGGTCGTGCCGGTCGTCAGGGTGACGCCGGTTCCAGCCGTTTCTACCTGTCGCTGGAAGACAGCCTGATGCGCATCTTTGCCTCTGACCGGGTGAAGAACTTCATGAAAGCATTGGGCATGCAGTCCGGTGAAGCGATCGAGCACCGCATGGTGACCAACGCCATCGAGAAGGCTCAGCGCAAGGTTGAAGGCCGCAACTTCGACATTCGTAAACAACTGCTCGAGTTCGACGACGTCAACAACGAACAGCGTAAAGTGATCTATCACATGCGCAACACGTTGCTGGCCGCTGACAACATCGGTGAAACCATCGCCGACTTCCGTCAGGACGTACTCAACGCGACTGTCAGCGCCCACATTCCTCCGCAATCGCTGCCTGAGCAGTGGGACGTGGCGGGTCTGGAAGCGGCGTTGCAGAGCGACTTCGGTGTGGCGCTGCCGATCCAGCAGTGGCTCGACGAAGACGATCACCTGTACGAAGAAACCCTGCGCGAGAAGCTGATGCAGGAGCTCATCGCGGCGTACAACGAGAAAGAAGACCAGGCGGGCGCCGACGCGCTGCGCACCTTCGAGAAGCAAATCGTTCTGCGCGTGCTGGACGACCTGTGGAAAGACCACCTGTCGACCATGGATCACCTGCGTCACGGCATCCATTTGCGTGGCTATGCGCAGAAGAACCCGAAGCAAGAGTACAAGCGCGAGTCGTTCACGCTGTTCTCCGAGCTGCTGGATTCGATCAAGCGCGACTCGATCCGTGTGCTGTCGCACGTTCAGGTTCGCCGCGAAGACCCGATCGAAGAAGAGCAACGCCTGCGCCAGGAAGCCGAAGCACTGGCGGCGCGCATGCAGTTCGAGCACGCTGAAGCACCTGGTCTCGAGCAACCGGAGCTGCTGGGTGAAGAGGTCGATGTAGCCCTCGCCGTAGCGCCGGTACGCAACGAACAGAAGCTGGGCCGCAACGAACTGTGCTACTGCGGTTCGGGCAAGAAGTTCAAGCATTGCCACGGGCAGATCCAGTAAAACCCGTTTCATACGCTGAAATACCCGCGCCGCGACCGGCATCAGCCGTCGCGGCGTTTTGCCATTTACACCACCGTTCTTCCTGAAAGCGGTGCAGACATCATTTATTAAGGAGCGCATTCATGGCTGTTGGTCTTGGTCCTTTGCCAACGTTGCACCCGGTTGCCGGTTTTGAACTCGGTATCGCCTCGGCCGGCATCAAGCGCCCTGGGCGCAAGGATGTCGTGGTCATGCGCTGCGCCGAAGGCTCCACCGTGGCGGGCGTGTTTACCCTGAACGCCTTTTGCGCCGCTCCGGTGATCCTGGCCAAGCAGCGTGTGCAAGGTCCGGTGCGTTACCTGCTGACCAACACCGGCAACGCCAACGCCGGCACCGGCGAACCGGGTCTGGCCGCCGCCGAGCGCACCTGCGCGAAACTGGCTGAGCTGACCGGCGTCGATGCCAGCCTGGTGCTGCCGTACTCCACCGGTGTGATCGGCGAACCGCTGCCGGTCGAGAAAATCGAAGGCGCGCTGCAAGCCGCTCTCGACGACCTGTCGGTGAACAACTGGGAAGCTGCCGCCACCGGCATCATGACCACCGATACCCTGCCGAAGGGCGCCAGTCGCCAGTTCCAGCATGACGGCGTGACCATCACCGTTACCGGCATCAGCAAAGGCGCGGGCATGATCCGTCCGAACATGGCGACCATGCTCGGCTACATCGCCACCGACGCCAAAGTCTCCCGCGATGTGCTGCAAAACCTGTTGCTGGACGGCGCCAACAAGTCGTTCAACCGCATCACCATCGACGGCGACACCTCGACCAACGACTGCTGCATGCTGATCGCCACCGGTCAGGCGGCACTGCCGGAAATCACCTCCGCCAGTGGTGAACTGTTCGCCAAGCTGAAACAGGCTGTGTTCGAAGTGTGCATGGACGTGGCCCAGGCCATTGTGCGTGACGGCGAAGGCGCGACCAAATTCGTCACTGTTGAAGTCAACGGCGGCGGCAATCACCAGGAATGCCTGGACGTCGGCTACACCGTGGCGCACTCGCCGCTGATCAAGACCGCGCTGTTCGCATCCGACCCTAACTGGGGCCGCATCCTGGCTGCCGTTGGCCGTGCCGGCGTACCTAACCTGGATGTGAGCAAGATCGACGTGTTCCTCGGCGAAGTCTGCATCGCCAGCCGTGGTGCCCGCGCATCGACCTACACCGAAGCCCAGGGCGCAGCGGTGATGCAGCAGGAAGAAATCACCATCCGTATCGAGCTGGGACGCGGTGACTGCAGCGAAACCATCTGGACCACGGACCTGTCCCACGAATACGTGAAGATCAACGCCGAGTACCGTACCTGATTACTCTGTAGGAGCCGGCTTGCCGGCGAAGGCGTCCTCATCTGCGATTGATGTGTTGAGGCCGCTACCGCTATCGCTGGCAAGCCAGCTCCTACAGTTGACCCGGTCGGTCGCAAGATTGGCGGCTGACGAAGATCCCTGTGGGAGCGGGCTTGCCCGCGATGACGGCCGACCGGACTCCAGAGATTCTGGCTCGTCCCCTCTGACAAGAAGGCACCTAGCATGTCCTTGCACCTGATCATCGGCGACAAATTGCATTCCTCCTGGTCCCTGCGCGGCGCCCTGGCCCTTGACCTGGCCGGCGCCCCGTACACCGAAGAATTGATCAAACTGAACCAGCCGGACACTCGCGAGCAGTTGCTCAAACATTCACCGACCGCCAAAGTCCCGTTGCTGAAAACCGAGCACGGCACCATCGCCGATTCCCTGGCGATTGCCGAGTACCTGGCCGAACAATTCCCTCACTCCGGCCTCTGGCCCAAAGACGTCGCGGCCCGCGCCCAGGCACGTTCGGCCTGTGCACAGATGCACGCCGGCTTCTTTGCCATGCGCGGCAACATGCCGTTTGACCTGAGCCGCGACGCACCTTTGTCGCCGGTCCCGGCTGACGTCCAGGCGGACATCGAACGCATGCTGGCGTTGTGGGCCGAGTGCCGCGCAGCCGCGACCGAAACCGGTCCATACCTGTTTGGCCGTGCGACCCTGGCCGATGCCTTCTTCGCACCGATTGCCGTGCGCCTTCGCACCTACCAGGTGAAGTTGCCGGTGGCTGACGAGGCCTACGTCGAAACGATCTACCAATGGCCAGCCTTCAAGGCCTGGCAAAAGGCGGGTCTGGAGGAGGTCGGGCAGTGAAACGAGTACACGTAGCCGCCGCGGTTATCCGCGAGAGCAGCGGCAAGATCCTTATCGCCCGGCGCGCCGACACTCAGCATCAGGGCGGTCTTTGGGAATTCCCGGGTGGCAAGGTCGAGGCTGACGAATCCGTGGAAACTGCGCTGGCCCGTGAGCTTCATGAAGAGCTGGGGATTGTGGTCAATGCCGCGCGACCGCTGATCAAGTTCCGCCATGACTACCCGGACAAACAAGTGTTGCTGGATGTCTGGGAGGTCTCGGACTTTTCCGGCGAACCTCACGGTGCCGAAGGCCAGCCTTTGGAATGGGTGGCGCCGCGTGATCTGCCGGGCTATGAGTTTCCGGCCGCCAACCAGCCAATCGTTGCGGCGGCGCGATTGCCTGCGGCTTACCTGATTACGCCTGAAGATCTGGAAACCCCTGCGCTGCTGCGCGGTATTCAGAAAGCCATCGCCAACGGCATCAAGTTGATCCAGCTGCGGGCGCCCAACGGCTACGACCCGAAATACCGCGATCTGGCGGTGGACGCGGCCGGGCTGTGTGCCGGCAAGGCGCAGCTGATGATCAAGGGGCCGTTCGAATGGTTGGGCGACTTCCCGTCGGCCGGTTGGCACATCACCTCGGCACAGCTGCGCAAATACGCAGCGGCCGGTCGTCCGCTACCGGCGACGCGCTGGTTGGCGGCGTCCTGCCATAACGCCGAGGAACTGGCGCTGGCCGAGCAGATGGGCGTGGACTTTGTGACCCTGTCGCCGGTGCAGCCGACCCTGACGCATCCGGGGGCTCAGCCGCTGGGTTGGGAGCAGGCTTCGACGTTGATCGAAGGTTTCAGCAAGCCGGTGTTCTTGCTCGGTGGTGTTGGGCCGGCGCAAGTTGATCAGGCTTGGGCGGCAGGCGCCCAAGGTGTGGCGGGGATTCGGGCGTTCTGGCCGGATTCTTTGGTGTAGCCACTGGCCTATTCGCGGGCAAGCCTCGCTCCTACAGGGATATGCATTCTCCAGTAGGAGCGAGGCTTGCCCGCGAAGGCGTCCTGAAGGACGTCGATTAAACCCCGGGTTTCGCAGCAGGCTGCCACAAAATCTCCGCAATCCCCTGACGCCTGGCAATCACCCGCGCCACCACAAACAACAGATCCGACAACCGATTAATGTACGCCAGGCCAACCCCGGCCAACGGTTCAAGCGCATTCAAATGCTGACACCGGCGCTCGGCACTGCGCGCCAGGCTTCGGCACACATGCGCTTGCGCAATCAGTGCCGAACCGCCCGGCAGAATGAAATTCTCCAGCGGCCCCAGCTCTTCATTCCACACATCGATCGCCGCTTCCAGGCGTTCGATTTCTGCCGCATTCAACGCCTGATATTCCGGCATGGCCAGTTCGCCACCGAGATCAAACAACCGATGCTGGCAAGGCGCCAAAACCTCGATCACTTCGTTTAATCCGGGAAACTTTCCACGTTCCGCTTCGAGCCCGGCCAACAGCACGCCGACCTGGCTGTTCAATGAATCGACTTCGCCAATGGCCTCGATCCGCGGGTGGTCCTTGGGCACGCGGCGGCCGTCGCCCAGACCGGTTTCGCCTTTGTCGCCGGTGCGGGTGTAGATCTTCGACAAGCGAAAGCCCATGGTTACCTCGAAAGCTGATTGAGTTCTTGAGAAACGAGCGGGGTGCTCGTCAACGGCAGGCGCAAGGTGAAACACGTGCCCTGGCCCAGGGTCGATTGCACTTCCATCTGACCCTTGTGGTTGTTGGTGATGATGAAATACGAAACCGACAAGCCAAGCCCGGTGCCCTGACCGATTTCCTTGGTGGTGAAGAAGGGTTCGAAGGTGCGTTTGCGCACGCTCTCGCTCATGCCGATGCCATTGTCCTCGACCTGGATTTCCGCCCACGGCGGATTGAGTCGGGTCCGCAGGATGATCCGTCCCGGCTCGCAGCCGTCCTCGCGCTGGTGAATGGCTTGCGCGGCGTTTTTCAGCAGGTTGAGCAGCACTTGCTCAAGTTCGTTGGCGGTGCCGGGCACGGGGCCCAGAGCGGGGTCGAACTGACGAATGATCGCCTGACCCTTGAAGTCAAAGCCAATTGCCAGGTCAAAGTCGTTGCCGGCGATTTCCACGGCTTGATCGATCAGCGCCGGCAAATCGCACGGCGCCATTTGCCGGGTGCTGCGGCGGCTGAAGCTGAGCATGTGGGTGACGATTTTCGCCGCCCGGGCGCCCGCCTGTTGAATGCCGTCGAGCAACTGCGGCACCTCACGTACTTTCAGGTACTCGTTGACCGTATCCAGCTCAACGCCGACTTGTTCGGCCTGTTCGAGGTTTTTTGGCAAGTCCGGTGACAGGCGTCGACGAATGTTCTGCACGTTGTGCAGGATTGCGCCAAGCGGGTTGTTGATTTCGTGGGCCATGCCGGCGGCGAGGCCGCCAACCGAGAGCATTTTTTCCGACTGCACCATCATTTCCTCCAGCGACAGGCGCTGGGTGATGTCGTCGATACGGATCACCACACCACGACCGGCACCGCCCATCAGCGGGTAAAAGGTCAGGGCGTAATGCTTGGGTTCATCGTCCTTGAGCCAGGTCACGCGCTCGATCTTCGCCACCGTGTGCTGCTCGACGGTTTGCTTGAGCTGCGGCAGAAACGGTTTGAGCGGTTCGAACGCGAGAAAGATCGGCTGATTCAGCGCTTCGTCCAGGCGCGTGCCGGAGAGGGCGCTGGCCTCCTGATTCCACTGTGTTACGTAGAGCTGCTCGTCGAGGGCGATCAGCGCCGACGGCATGGAGTCGATGATGCTGTTGAGGTAATTCTGGAACCCGGTGAGTTTCTTCTCGATCTTGCTGCGCACCTGGACTTCGAGTTCCAGTTTGCGGTTGGTGTGGCGGGTTTCTTCGGCCAGGCCCTGGGCCTGATCGTAAGCGGCCTGGGATTCGTCCCGTGCCCGTTTGAGTTGCTGCTCCCGTGCCTCGATGCGCGAGAGCATGGTGTTGAACGCCTCGGCCAGGCTGCCGATTTCGTCATGGTTGCCGCGTGAGGCGCGCAGGGCGTAGTTCTCCTCTCGGGTCACTTGCCGGGACAGCTCTTCGAGTTGATGGATCGGCCGGGTAATCAGGCGTTTGATCTGCCGGGCGATCACCAGCCATAACAGCACGCTGAAGATCAGAATGCCGAGGCTGGCAGTCAGGGTCCCGGTGTAGAAGGCCATCGGCAGTTCGCTGCTGGCGACCAGCAGCAGATGGCCGGGCGCGGTACCGGGGCGGGGCAGGGTGATCACTTGGTTGCTGCGAAATTCGGTGGCTTGCCAGGATTCGATGTGGCGGTAACGCTCGGGCAGGCCCAAATGATCGCCACGTTGCAACTGCGCCAGTCTTTCGCCCTTGCCGTCATACAGGGCTGCCGCGCGTAGCGGTGAATAACTGTTGAGCTCATTGAGCAGCCGCTCGGCATTTTGTGGTGACTGCAGTGCTTCAGCCACCAGGCTCGGGTTGGACACCAGTCGGCCGATGGTCTGCAAGGCCTGGGGCGCCATGCTTTCCTGGGAAATGTAGTACGCGGCGCTGATAAAGGTCAGGTTGGCGACCAGCAAAACGGTGGTCAACAGCACCAGCAGGGCGGCCAGCAGTTTCTGGCCGACGGGAAGGTTTTCAAGGCGCTGGCGCAATGGCATCAGGTTTATCGCTGAAAAGGAACAAGTGGCCAGCGTAGCCGCTGCTCAGTCGCTGGGCAATCCAAGGCTGTGCAGATGGGCGATCAAGCGTGATTCAAGCTGATTGAGGTGCGGCAGGTTCAGTTGGTGTCGCGAAGCCACTTTGCAGACGTAGCCCAACAAATAGCTGATTTCGGTACGGCGTTGATTCGCAACGTCCTGATACATCGACGAGAAATTGGCTGCAGTTGCGTGAATTACCCGTTCCACTTCCGGCTGGAGGTTTTCGGCGGCGGCCGGCTGGCCACAGCGTTCAAGCAGCTCGGTCAGTTCACCGCAGAGGGTGGCGACTTCACAGTGATGGTTCTGCAATCCGCCATTGCGGCAATCGTGTAACACCGTCAGTGGATTGATCGCGCAGTTGAGCGCCAATTTCCGCCAGAGCCGGGTCAGAATGTCGGTGCTCCACTCGTGGGGAATCCCGGCGGCACTCACGTCATCCAGCCAGATCGGCGCCACGGGATGACCTGCATCCCCCAGCCAGGTGTAACCGTGACCGGCGAATACCACGCGCCAGTCACCGTCGCGATACGCGCCTTCGGTGCTCGAAGCAAAAATGCAGCGCGCCTGAGGCACCTGGGCCGCAACGGCGTCCTGACTGCCAAGGCCGTTCTGCAACAGGATCAATTCGGCGCCGGGCACGAGGCGCGGCGCCAGTCGGGCCACGGCCTGCTCGGCATCGTAGGCTTTGCAGGCCACCAGCAGGCGGTTGATCGGTTCATCGCTGTCGGTAGTTTCGCCGGGGATGGCATACGTTGTTGCTTCGCCGTGCTCCACCAGCGTCAAGCCGCCCGCTGCCTGATAAGCCTGCAAGCGCGGCGCATCCCGCACGATCAGCCGGACCGGCACTCCGGCCCGCGCAAGACGCGTGGCCCATAAGGTGCCGAGGCTGCCGGCGCCCAGAACATGCCAGGTGGTGGACATCAGCTTTTTGCTCTGTTTAAGGCGCGCATCGGACGCTCGCAGTGAATGATGGGAAAGACCCGTTATAATCAGCGCGGATTTTAACCGCAAGCCAGGCGTGCTCCATCTTGATCGAGCGCGCCCTTTATTGGAGAGATTACATGCCGTCGTTCGACGTGGTATCCGAACTGGACAAACACGAAGTCACCAACGCGGTCGAGAACGCCGTCAAGGAACTCGATCGTCGTTATGACCTGAAAGGCAAGGGCACCTTCGAGTTCAAGGAAAAGGAGCTGACCGTCAACCTGACCGCTGAAGCCGATTTCCAGCTCGAAGCAATGATTGAGATCCTCAAGCTGGCGCTGGTCAAGCGCAAGATCGACGTGCAGTGCCTTGAAGTCAAGGATGCCTATGCGTCGGGCAAGCTGATGAAGCAGGAAGCCGTTCTCAAGGAAGGCATCGACAAAGAGCTGGCGAAGAAAATCGTCGCTCACGTCAAGGACGCCAAGCTCAAGGTGCAGGCCGCCATTCAGGGCGAGCAGGTGCGCATCACTGGCAAGAAGCGTGACGATCTGCAGGAAGCCATTGCGGCCCTGCGTGCCAAGACATTCGACATGCCGTTGCAGTTCAACAACTTCCGCGACTGATTTTTTCAGGCGGGAACCTCTCGGCGTTTTCGGCGTCCGAGGCCCAAGCAGCGGCAGAAAGGCTGCCCCCGAACGGGAGCAGCCTTTCTGCCGCTTATTTTTTTCGCGTGCCGTGTGGCCGGAAATCAGGAGAATGTAGATGGACTTGAATGCGGAAGTGGACAACCTGGTCAAGGCGTCCCAAGCCTGGATTCCGATGATTATGGAATACGGCAGCCGGGTGCTGCTGGCGATCATCACCCTGGCCATCGGCTGGTGGTTGATCAACAAAGTGACGCAGAAGCTGGGCGGCCTGATCGCGTTGCGTAACGCTGACCTGGCGCTGCAAGGCTTCATCAGCAGCCTGGCGAACATTATTCTGAAGATCTTGCTGATCGTCAGCGTGGCGTCGATGATCGGTGTCGAAACTACTTCCTTCGTTGCCGCAATCGGTGCGGCCGGTCTGGCCATCGGTCTGGCATTGCAGGGCAGCCTGGCGAACTTCGCCGGTGGCGTGCTGATTCTGTTGTTCCGTCCGTTCCGTATCGGTGACTGGATCGAAGCTCAAGGTGTTGCCGGTACGGTCGACAGCATTCAGATTTTCCACACTGTGCTGCGCACTGGCGATAACAAGACCATCATCGTCCCGAACGGCAACTTGTCGAACGGCATTATCACCAACACTAACCGTCAACCCACCCGCAAGGTTGTGTTTGATGTGGGCGTGGATTACGAAGCGGACTTGCAGAAGGCCCGCGAAGTGTTGCTGGACCTGGCCAAGGATGAACGCATCCTGGCTGAGCCGGCTCCGCAAGCTGTCATTTCTACCCTGGGCGACAGTTCGATCACTGTTTCCCTGCGAGTGTGGGTGAAGACGGCGGATTATTGGGATGTGATGTTCATGTTTAACGAACAGTCCCGTGACCGGTTGAAAACGGCCGGCATCGATATCCCGTTTCCACAGCGGGTGATTCGTGTGGTGCAGGAATCTGCGGTGCAGTAAGCAACAAGCAGGCAACAAAAAGGCCCATCCGAAGATGGGCCTTTTTTATTTGTTACCGCAAACTAACTGGATGCGATTACAAAATCGACAGCGGGTAGTCGACGATCACACGGAACTCTTTCACGTCGCCTTCACCTTCGTCGGCGTTAGCAAAGTGCCAAGCTTGACGGAAGCGAACGGACAGATCTTTAGCCGGGCCAGACTGAACAACGTACTTGGCTTCGAAGTTGGTTTCGTTGTGTTTGCCGTCGGCCCCGTACAGTGGGTCGCCGTCGTTGTTACGGTATTTGCTGTTGGCAGCCAGACCGGTGCCATCGATGTCCCAACCCTTAACGTAGCGGGTCATGAAGCTCAGACCTGGAACGCCGTACTCAGCCATTTTCAGATCGTAGCGAATCTGAGCAGACTTCTCGTTAGGAGCGTTGAAGTCGGAGTACTGGATGGAGTTGGCGAGGAAGATCGAGTCGCCACCGCGGTTGTTCTTGCCGATACCGACGTAGTCGAACGGGGTATCGCCATTAACCTTTTGGAAGGCCAGGGTGATGGTGTGTGCTTTCAGGAACGAGAGAGCAGTTGCCAGCGAGAATGCGGTGTTGCTGATGTCACCGACTTTCGAATCACCGGTATCGGTGGTGCGATAGATGTTGAAGTCAGTGTTCAGCGACGTGTCACCACCAAATGGAGTGGTGAGGTTCACGTTGGCGTAGTACTGGTTCCAGATGTCTTCCAGCTGGGCACCGTACAGCGACACGCTCAGGTTGTCGTTGATGCCGTACTTGCCACCGATGTAGTCCATGCTGTCAGCTTTCACGCCAGCATAGTTTGCCCACAGGTCGCCGTCACGGGAGTTTTTGTCCTGGCTGGAACCCGAGTAGAAGTGACCGCCTTCGAGGTCAAGGTCTTTGACTTCGCTGCTCTGCAGTTGGATACCGCTGGCAACTTGAGGAAGGATACGGGAACCACCAACAGCAAACACTGGAGCAGTGCTTGGCGACATGTCGCCGAGTTTCAGCTCGGTTTTGGAGACGCGGAATTTAATGGCCGCGCCGGCTTTACCCTGGCTGTCGTTGACTTCACGGGCATAACCGTTGGCCTTGACGGTGTCGCTACGGCTCATGTTACCCGAACCGGAAGTGCCATCGCCGCCATCCAGTTTGATGGCCAGGTAACCGAATGCATCAACGCCAACACCAACAGTACCCTGGGTGTAACCGGAGTTGAAGGTGCCCCAGATACCTTGGGTCCAGTCTTTGACGTCGTGGCCGCCGTCTTTGTTGTCACGGTTGAAGTAGTAGTTGCGAACCAGCAAGTTCAACGAGCTGTCTTCAACAAAACCTTTGGCTTCAGCCTGGTCACTTACGAAAGGTGCGGCCGTAGCCACTTGAGTACTGGCTGCTGCTGCAACTGCCAGTGCGATCATGCTCCACTTCATCACGCGCATCGTGATTTGCTCCTTTGGTTTTAGAAGAGTACTGCCGTCCCACCTGTTTTATTATCTGGGCGGCTCTTTCTTTTTGTGTCGGCGCAAACTTATATCACGCCGACCATGTTGGCGATACTTGCGTATCTATCCTTTCAGCTTCTTTACGACCCCGTCGCAAACAGCTTGGTAGATGTCGCAAATTTACAGCCCCAATGCAACCGGAATGACAACGTCATCGCTGTTTTCCAAGGCGTGAGCATCGGTAAAAAGAGTCCCTGGTGAAACGTTTGAATCTCCATCGGGCAACCCTGCCACTGTTTTTATTTGCCTGAAAGCTTCCACTTCCAGTGGTTGCATTGCAGGCGATGTGAGTGTGAATGCAACAAGCGTGCACAAATCAGAAAACTGCTGTTTTTTTTTCTGAACGCCAGCCTGTTACCGTAAAAACCTCATAAAACCGGGGGTTACAAGCACCTTTTAATGGGGCTTGACGCCACGGTTTGCATCGTGTTGCGCCCTCCTGGCCGACTGCGTGACAAGCAAAAACGTTACCGGTTCACCCCGTCAGTGGGTAATTGGCGGATACCCGACGCACTCAGCGTAGACGCACTGTGCGGTTTTGGTGCAAAAAATTTTAATCGCTGTACTGAATTCATACAGCATGACTGATGGGTGGGTGCGAACAGGTCGTTGTCCATCAGTCATTTCAGCGTTTTTTGCATGATCATCGGTTCTGTAATGGTGCGCCCTTGCGAAAAATGTCTCATGTCGGAGCGCGCATTCTGTAGGCCGCTCGAATTTCGATGGGCCTTCGGCCGTGGTTCGTCGTGAAGGCGGTGGTGTTCACAGGTATGCTGCCGTCCTGTCGCTTGGTGCGTCGTCCTGCGTGGAGGGGCGCTAAGCTGAAAATGATGACTAGACGGGAGTGCGCGCAGTGTTCGCTTTAGATCCACGACTTCAACAAGACACGTTACCGATCGGGGATTTCCCGCTCAGCCGGTTGCTGTTGTCCAATGATTCGAACTACCCGTGGTTCATCCTGGTACCTCGTCGCGACGATATCAGCGAGATATTTCAGTTGGATGTCGCTGATCAGGTGCAGCTCTGGAAGGAAACGACTGCGCTGGCGGAAATGCTCAAGGACTCGTTCGACGCGGACAAATTGAACGTCGCAGCCCTGGGTAACGTCGTCAGTCAGTTGCACATGCATGTGATTGTGCGCAAGCGTGAGGATGCCGCCTGGCCAGCCCCGGTCTGGGGCAAGCACCCGGCGAAGCCTTACAGTGCAGAGCAGATCGCGGTGATTCGCGAGCGGCTGCGTCTGGTGTTGACCGATGATTTTACGTTTCTGGAGGGTTGAATCATGAGCCTGGAAGAACGCGTTACCGATCTGGAGAGCCAGCTGGCCTTTCAGGATGACACCATCCAGGCATTGAGCGATGTGCTGGCGACGCAGCAGCGTGCCGTTGAACGTCTGCAACTGCAAATGGCGGCCTTGCTCAAGCGCCAGGAGGAAATGGCCGGCCAGTTCGAAACGTTCGAAGAAGAAGCGCCACCGCCGCATTACTGAACATGCAGGCGTAAAAAAACCGCGAGCAGCCTGGCTGTTCGCGGTTTTTTTTAGCCTTGAATCAGCGTCGCGGAAGAGCGGCGATCACGTCTTCGGCTTGCAGGCCCTTGTCACGATTCATGACGGAGAACTCCACGCGCTGGCCTTCGACCAGGACGCGATGACCTTCGCCACGAATGGCCCGGAAATGCACGAAAATATCATCGCCGGAATCACGGGAAATAAACCCGAAGCCTTTGGAGGTGTTGAACCACTTCACGGTGCCGGTATCGCGGTTGGTCATGTCATAGCTTGGCGAAGCGGTGGCCGGTGAAGATTTGTAGAAGCTGATGGCCAGATGAAGAAGCACGGCGATCAGGGCCGCCACCAGGCTGAACAGTACGGCAGGTTGACCGGCGATGACAGGCATCGGCGCGAGCAGCGTCAGGGTTTGCAATACGACAGTCAGAACCAGCAGGGCGCTGACCAGGTTTTGCAGTTGATGACGCGGGCCTTTGTTCCAGTAAGGGATTACAGGAGCGAGGGTCAGGTTGAGCAGGCCGAAAAAGGCCAGGTAAAGCGCATCGGGTTGTTGCAGGTAAGGAACAGCTTCGGATCGCAGGCTAGGGATGAAGGACAGCAGCAGGGCCGCTGCGCCCATTAGCAGGTGGACGATTTTCAACATTTTGATTAACTCACGTTAAGACGGATCACAAGGAAGAGCTGATGGAGCACGGTTCGCTTCAGAACAATAAGAGGCGTTGAGCACGTACTCGTTATCAGCCTATGCGCAGCGCCCGGAAAAATAGGGCTTTGCGACACACTGCCTATTTAACAGCAAAGCTTGCGGCTACTCAAATCAGGGAGTCCAGCGGTGCATCGGGGGTGATTTTTCGCAGGGAGCGGGGGCATTCCCGCCTGCGGTGTGGCGACAGGCTTGCTAGAGTGGTCCTGCACCTGTCGGATGAATTTGATCACCTTTAGGGGAAAAGCATGGCAATCGATATCGGTATCAGTGAAGAGGATCGCAAGTCCATCGTCGACGGACTTTCGCGTCTGCTGTCGGACACTTATGTACTTTATTTGAAAACCCATAATTTCCACTGGAATGTCACCGGTCCCATGTTTCGGACCCTGCACCTGATGTTCGAGGAGCAATATAACGAGTTGGCCCTGGCGGTCGATTCGATTGCCGAGCGCATTCGCGCGCTGGGCTTTCCTGCTCCGGGTGCCTATTCCATTTATGCGCGCCTTTCTTCTATCAAGGAGGAACCGGGCGTGCCCAGCGCTGAAGGCATGATCAAACAACTAGTCGAAGGGCAGGAGGCCGTCACGCGTACGGCGCGGGGGATCTTTCCCCTGCTCGACAAAGTCAGCGACGAGCCCACGGCGGATTTGCTGACCCAGCGTATGCAGGTTCACGAGAAAACCGCATGGATGTTGCGCGCCTTGCTGGATGAGTAACGCGTTCAGTGCGCGGATGGAGCCTTGCAGGCGTTGTCCGCGCGCTGTCGTTTCGGCCTCTCTTCGTTGAGTGATCTTGCGCCAGTAGGTGTAGGAATTTGTCCGGACTAGGACGGTCTCCATGATCCGCCTTCAGTTGTTGGCTTATCCTACGTGGATGGTCAAAAAGTCATCTGGATATAACTTTGCGCCTGCGCTTTTATAAGAATCACAGCATGACTCTTATAAGAGCCAGGGATGGCAAAGGAGTGTCAACGGTATGGTTTATGAAGACAGGCGAAGCGAGGGGAGGAACGGTTCATTCAAGGATGTAAGGATCGATCCGTTTGTCAGTGAATTCGATATGGGTCTGGCCCAGCCATTATCCCGATCCGTACGGCTGAATGGCTTTGCCACCTGCTTGCGGCTTGAGCAGGTGTATTGGGATATTTTGGGGGAAATGGCCAGGATCAATTGCTGTTCGGTCAGTGCGTTGTTGTCTCACGTGGATCGAGAAGTGCATTTGCGCCACGGCGGGGTGAAGAATTTCAGCGGGCTGGTGCGGGTTGTCTGCGTTGTGCACAGCTTGAAGGAGGGGAGTTGCGTCGTCATGGCCTAGCCGTGATGGCGGAATGCATCGTGTGTCAGTCTGTGCAGTCTTACGGCTGCACAGGCTGCATTTAATGGATATAATCCCGCTCTTTGCCGCAAAACCCAGCGTGCGCGGTAGCAATCTGATCGCCGAGACAACCCCCATGCCGATGTACGACTATCAATGTGCTTCCTGTGGTCATCAGTTGGAAGCCATTCAAAAGATCAGCGCAGCACCGCTGGTCGACTGCCCTGCCTGTCAGGCGCCAGAGCTCAAGAAGATGCTGTCCATGCCGGGCTTCCGCCTTAGCGGCACCGGCTGGTACGAAACCGATTTCAAGACCGGTTCCAAGAAGAACCTGGCCGGCGGCGATAAAGCCGACTAGGGTCTGGAACCTGAGTTGAACGACACGTGCGAGCTCTTGCACCATCCCGTGTGCAAGGCCTCTAACCGAATTTCGAATTACGAGAAGTGAAACCACTACCATGATGCGCAGCCATTATTGCGGCCAACTGAACGAAAGCCTGGAAGGCCAGGAAATTACCCTTTGCGGATGGGTTCACCGTCGCCGTGACCACGGTGGGGTGATTTTCCTCGATATCCGTGATCGTGACGGTCTGGCCCAGGTGGTGTTCGACCCGGACCGCGCTGAAACCTTCGCCGCCGCCGACCGCGTGCGCAGCGAATACGTGGTTAAAGTGACCGGCAAGGTCCGTCTGCGTCCGGCCGGTGCGGGCAACGCCAACATGGCGTCGGGCATGATCGAAGTGCTGGGCTACGAGCTGGAAGTACTGAACGAATCGGAAACCCCGCCGTTCCCGCTCAACGAATATTCCGAAGTGGGCGAAGAAACCCGTCTGCGCTATCGCTTCCTTGACCTGCGTCGCCCGGAAATGGCCGAGAAGCTGCGTCTGCGTTCGCGCATGACCACCAGCATCCGTCGTTACCTCGACGAGAACGGTTTCCTCGACGTCGAGACGCCGATCCTGACCCGTGCCACCCCTGAAGGCGCACGTGACTACCTGGTACCGAGCCGTACTCACGCCGGCTCGTTCTTTGCCTTGCCGCAATCGCCACAGCTGTTCAAGCAGCTGCTGATGGTGGCCGGCTTCGACCGTTACTACCAGATCGCCAAGTGCTTCCGCGACGAAGACCTGCGTGCCGACCGTCAGCCTGAATTCACTCAGATCGACATCGAAACCAGCTTCCTCGATGAAAAAGACATCATGGGCCTCACCGAAGGCATGATCCGCAACCTGTTCAAGGAAGTGCTGGATCTGGAATTCGGTGAATTCCCGCACATGACCTTCGAAGAGGCCATGCGTCGTTACGGTTCCGACAAGCCGGACCTGCGTAACCCGCTGGAACTGGTGGACGTTGCCGATCAACTGAAAGAAGTCGACTTCAAGGTCTTCAGTGGCCCGGCCAACGATCCGAAATGCCGTATCGCCGCCCTGCGCGTTCCTGGCGCGGCGAGCATGCCGCGCAAGCAGATCGACGACTACACCAAGTTCGTCGGCATCTACGGTGCCAAGGGCCTGGCGTACATCAAGGTCAACGAGCGCGCCAAAGGCGTTGAAGGCCTGCAGTCGCCAATCGTCAAGAACATCCCTGAAGCCAACCTCAACGTGATCCTCGATCGCGTTGGCGCAGTGGATGGCGACATCGTGTTCTTCGGTGCCGACAAAGCCAAGATCGTCAGCGAAGCCTTGGGTGCGCTGCGGATCAAGGTCGGTAACGACCTGGACCTGCTGACCTGCAAGTGGGCGCCAATGTGGGTCGTCGACTTCCCGATGTTCGAAGAAAACGACGACGGCAGCTTCACTGCCTTGCACCACCCGTTCACCGCGCCGAAATGCACCCCGGAAGAGCTGGAAGCCAACCCGGCGACCGCCCTGTCCCGTGCCTACGACATGGTTCTGAACGGCACCGAGCTGGGTGGCGGTTCGATCCGTATCCACCGCAAGGAAATGCAACAGACGGTATTCCGCCTGCTGGGTATCAATGAAGCGGAACAGGAAGAGAAATTCGGCTTCCTGCTCGACGCCCTGAAATACGGCGCGCCGCCGCACGGTGGTCTGGCCTTCGGTCTGGACCGTCTGGTGATGCTGATGACCGGCGCCCAGTCGATCCGTGAAGTGATCGCCTTCCCGAAAACCCAGAGTGCTGCCGACGTGATGACGCAAGCACCGGGTGTGGTTGATGCCAAGGCATTGCGCGAACTGCACATTCGTCTGCGCGAAACGCCAAAGGCTGAGTAAGGCTGACCCTGAAGGCGCATCCTCATGGGATGCGCCTTTTCTTCAGGTCGAGATTTTTTGTTTGCTGGCCGGCACTCCGTGTGTGGCGGGCAATGTTTCAAAGAGAATTCGGAGCGAGTTATGGCGGGTCATTCCAAGTGGGCGAACATCAAGCACCGCAAAGAACGTCAGGATGCCAAGAAGGGCAAGATTTTCACCAAGTGGATTCGTGAACTGACCGTTGCTGCCCGTCAGGGCGGCGGTGATCCGGGCTCCAACCCGCGTCTGCGACTGGCCCTGGACAAGGCGCTGGGCGCGAACATGAGCCGCGACATCATCGATCGCGCGGTGGCTCGCGGTGCCGGTGCTGCCGACACCGATGACATGGTCGAACTGACCTACGAAGGCTACGGCCCGGGTGGCGTGGCGGTGATGGTCGAGTGCATGACCGACAACCGCAACCGCACCGCAGCGGCTGTTCGCCATGCGTTCAGCAAGTGCGGCGGCAACCTGGGGACCGACGGTTCGGTGGCTTATCTGTTCGAGCGCAAAGGGCAGATTTCCTTCGCGCCGGGCGTGGATGAAGACGCCTTGATGGAAGCGGCGATGGAAGCCGACGCCGATGACGTGGTCACGAACGAAGACGGCTCCATTGACGTGTTCACCTCGTTCGCCGGTTTCTACTCCGTGCGTAATGCGCTGGAAGCCGCCGGTTTCAAAGGTGATGACGCGGAAATCGTCATGCTGCCGACCACCAGTGCCGAACTGGACCTGGAAGGCGCCGAGAAAGTCCTCAAGCTGATCGACATGCTCGAAGACCTGGATGACGTGCAGAGCGTCTATTCCAACGCGGATATCCCCGAGTCGGTGGCCGCACAGCTCGGCTGAAGGTGTCCCCTGTAGGAGCGAGCCTGCTCGCGAAAAACCTGAGAGCACCGCGCTAATTCAGGTGTGGCGCGTTATCGTTAACGTCCATCGCGAGCAGGCTCGCTCCTACAGTGTTGTGGGTTCGCCACGCACATTCATTACAACCCGCAGGCGTTATGACTTTAATTCTTGGTATCGACCCTGGTTCGCGCATCACCGGTTATGGCGTGGTACGCGATACCGGGCGCGGCTGCGTGTACGTGGCGTCGGGCTGTATTCGTACCGGTTCCGGCGAGTTGCACGAGCGTCTGCAAATCGTCTATCGCGGCGTGCGTGAAGTCATCCAGACCTATGGACCAGTGACCATGGGCATCGAAAAGGTGTTCATGGCGCGCAACGCCGATTCCGCGCTGAAACTCGGTCAGGCCCGAGGCGCGGCAATCGTTGCCGGCGCCGAAGAGAATCTGGAAATCGCCGAATACACGGCCACCCAGGTCAAACAGGCAGTAACCGGGACCGGCGCGGCGAATAAAGAGCAGGTGCAGATGATGGTGATGCACATGTTGAAACTCACCAGCAAACCGCAAATCGATGCCTCGGACGCCCTGGCCATTGCCATTTGCCATGCTCACACCCGCTCCAGCCTGTTGCCTCATGGTCTGGGCACGGCACGCAGTCGTGGCGGGGGCCTGCGTC
>NZ_AKJI01000053.1:0-22328 GCF_000282415.1 Pseudomonas sp. GM60 | reverse complement strand
TCCAAGTGACTCGCCGTAAGGGCGAAACCAATACCAGCCATCACAAAAAAAACGGATATACCCCCAACCTACCCCCCAACCAAGCGCAAAGCCAAAGCCTTTGCCTGACTAGCCACGTCAGTCACCGCCGTACTCTCCCACCACATCCCCCGCAACGGCGGCCCCATGGCAAACAGTCGACTCGCAACCTGCCCATCACCACCCAGCACCGCGCCATCAACCGCCGCCGCAATCCCCAGTGCCAACGGCCCCGGCCGCACCAACCCACGGGCCAACAGCTGCTGCGGCAACGGTCGCGCCACCCGTCGCCAGTCGTACTCGATGCCACTGGAATTGATCAACGCCGCGCCACTGACGACAACCGTTTGCGCTTCACCACGTCGACGAATACGGATACTGACACCGCCCGAAGCCGGCTCCAGCCCTTTGAACGAAGCCGCCTGAATCCGCAACCGCCCTTCCCCGTGCAAGCGAGCAACCAACTGCGCACTCAACGGCGGCGACCGGTGATGATGACTTTCCCACCACGGCCGCACATGCCGTACAAACTGCCGACGCTGCCCATCCGTCGCCTGATTCCACAACCGACCGATATGCGCCCGCACCGTATCCAGTGGCGCCTGCCAGTCGACACCCTGCGCAATGGCATCCCGGCAATGCCGACGCAGTTCACACACCAACTGTCGCGGCGTACGAATGCTGTGATCCTCGGCAAGAAAATCCACCCACGCCGGTGGTTGTCGACGCACGTGCGGCAGCAAGCCATGCCGCGAAAACACTTCGATCGGCCCGCGATGCCCGGCCTGTTCCAACGACACCACGGCATCGACCATGGTCAGGCCCGAACCGATGATCAACACTGTCGATTGCGGATCCAGCTCACGCATCGCGGCAACATCCCAGGGATCAAGCGCCGCCGCGTTCAAGCCACTGGACTCGGTCTGCGGCGTGCGCGCAGCCGGAAACATCCCGGTCGCCAGCACCGCATAAGTGCCCTGCAACCGCTGGCCGTCACTCAAGCTCAGCCGCACCGAATCATCCAGCGCCTGCAAGTCCACCACCTCGGCCCGCACATGCTCGACCGTCGAGCCATTCAACGCGCCCAGGGCTTGCGCTTCGGCCAACCGTTGCTGCACGTACAACCCGAAAATCCCCCGGGGCGGAAATAACTCGCTGACTGGCACATGCTGCTCATCGGACTCCGGCCAGCCACCACCGGCGATGTACTCGGTCAGCCATTGCGTCAGGTCGTCGGCGTTGTCCGGGTCGACGCTCATGCGCGCCGCATTGCCGTTGAGCGTATGGCCCAACTCGACCGCGCTGTAGGCCTCGCCCCGTCCAAGTTCTGCCCGGGGCTCGATCACCAGCAACGAGCGTTTACCGGGCAGACGCAACAACTGCGCCGCCAGCATCGCGCCGCTGAGGCCACCGCCGACGATCAGGATGTCCGCATGGCGGATGGCGTCGGTCGCCTGTCCGCGTTGGGTTTCAGTCATGGCGTTCTCACTGCTCAGTGTTTACCTAAATAAAAGTCATGCAGATCGCCCCGCGCCAACAGCGCCTCGCTGCTGCCGGACAACACCACCCGGCCGGTGTCGAGGACATAGGCCTGAGAGGCGTACTTGAGCGCCACATTAATGTTTTGCTCGGCAATCAGAAAGCTCACCTGCTCGTCGCGATTGAGCTGGGCGACGATCTCGAAAATCTCCTGGACGATAATAGGCGCCAAACCCATGGAAGGTTCATCAAGCAGTACCAAAGTAGGACGTGTCATCAACGCCCGGCCGATGGCGACCATCTGCTGCTCGCCACCGGACGTCAGCCCGGCCTGGGTCTTGCGCTTGGTTTTCAGGCGCGGGAACCAGGCGTAAATCCGCTCCAGGTCCCGGGCCAGGTCCTGGCGGTTCAAGCCGCGCACGAAGCCGCCACTGCGCAGGTTGTCTTCGACCGTCAACTGCGGGAACACGTGGCGACCTTCCAGCACATGCACCATTCCTTGGCGCACCCGCAGACTGGGATCGACACCCGCCGTATCGCGGCCGAGAAACTCGATCGTGCCGCGACTGACTTGCGCCCGCTCGGCCCGCACCAGCCCGGAAATCGCCTTCAGCGTGGTGCTTTTACCGGCGCCGTTGGCCCCCAGCAACGCGACGATGCCGCCCTTGGGCACCGTCAGCGAAACCCCGGCCACGGCCAGGATCGCGCCGTCGTAGATCACCTCGATGTCGTTGACTCGCAACAGGTCGTTGGCGGCAATGTCGCTGGCGGCTTGGCTCATGGTTTATTCATCCCCAGTGCAAGTGCGTGGCGTCAGGTTTTTTTCCTTGGCGAACGCGGCGGATTTTTCATCGATCAAGGGCCGCAACAAGGCGCGGTCGGCGGCGATCCAGTCGCTGATCAGCGTCCAGTTCGCACCGTCCCACTGCTGAACCCGCGCCGAACCGCCGCCCTCGTGATCCTTGCAGGACAATTTGAGGTTTTGCATCAGGCCGAAATAACCCATGTCCTTGAGCCGCGCATCGTCGATGTTCAGGTGCTCCAGCCCCCAGCGGCCTTCTTCGCCGTTCAACGGACGCTTGCCAAATTTGCCTTGCGCAGTACGGATCGCTTCCACCATGACAGCGGCATTCACCAGCCCGGAGTTGTAGTAGACGCTGCCGAAATTTTTCAGGTCCTTGAGGTCGCTCTTGCCCTTGTCGAGGATGAATTGCTTGAGGCGTTTGTGAATCTCGAAATCAGCGCCTGCGGGGTATGGCGTCAGCGCCAGATAACCCTTCGCGGCGGCGCCTGCGGGCAACACGTCTTCGCTGGAACTGGCCCAGATGTCGCCGACGATGTGGTCCACTGGGAAGCCGAAACGCGCGGCGGTTTTCACGGCGACCGGCGTCGACACGCCCCATGTACGCAGGAACACCCAGTCCGGGTTGACCTGGCGAATCTGCCGCCATTGCGCCGATTGCTCGTTACCCGGATCGGCCACCGGAATCTGGATGTTCTCGAAGCCGTATTTCTCCGCCAACAGCTTCAACGGGCCGAGGGTTTCCCGGCCATACGCGGAGTCGTGATAGACCGTGGCAATCTTCTTGCCCTTGAGTTTGTCGAAACCACCCTCGCGCTGAGCGATGTAATTGATCAGGCTCGACGCCTCGCTGTAGAAGGTCAGCATCACCGGGAAGTTGTACGGGAACACCGTGCCGTCGGTGGCTTCGGTGCGCCCGTAGCCGAGGGTAATCAGCGGGATCTTGTCGACTTCCGCGCGCTCGCTCAACGCATAGGCCGCCGGCGCGCCGTTGGGTGAATAGATCGCCACTGGCGCGCCATCCAGGCCTTTCTTGAAGCGCTCATAACACTCGATGCCCTTCTCCGCCGTCCACTCGGTTTCGCATTCCTGCCACACCAGTTTGACGCCGTTGATTCCGCCTTCCACATCGTTGATGTAGTTCAGGTAATCGAGCATCCCGGCCCACACCTGCACGCCGCTGGAAGCGTAGGCGCCGACGCGATAGGTGGCCAACGGGAAGAATTGCTGGTCCGCCGAGGCCTGGACCACCGGCACTGCACTGCTGAAAACGGCCAGCGTCAAAGCGGCGCCGACCAACGAACGTTTCAAGGATGCACGCATGTTGTCTCTCTATCTAATAATGGAAAGGATTCAGAAGCGCAGCGGCCAGTGACTCAGCCGTTCACGAAGGTTGCCCAGCAGGCGGATCAGGCCTTCCGGCTCCTTGATCAGGAACAGGATGATCAGCACGCCGAAGATGATTTTTTGCAGGTTCTGCAACTGCCCGGCGTCCACCGAACCGCCGAACAAAGCTTGCCCGGCGTGGCTGAGCAGGATCGGCAACAGGCTGATGAACGCCGCACCGACGAAGTTGCCGGCGATGCTGCCCATGCCGCCGATAATGATGATGAACAGGATCTGGAACGACCGGTTGATATCGAAACTGCTGGCGCTGGCGGTGCCCAGGTAGGCGAAGGCCCACAGCGCGCCGGCGATGCCGAGGTAGAACGAACTGACGGCGAACGCCAGGTGTTTGTAGCGCACCACCGGAATGCCGATTACCGCTGCGGCGGTGTCCATGTCGCGGATCGCCATCCAGTTGCGGCCGATCTGGCTTTTCACCAGGTTCACCGCCACCCAGGTCAGCAACAATACGGTGGTCAGCGTCAGCAGATAGCGACCAAGCGGCGTGTTCAGGTCGTGGCCGAACAGCGCCAGTTTCGGTGCGGAAATGGTCCCGGACGATCCGTAGTTGTAGAACCAGGGGAATTTGACGAACAGCCACTCCAGGAAAAACTGCGCCGCCAGCGTGGTGACCATCAGGTAAAAGCCTTTGATCCGCGAACTCGGCAGGCCGAAAACAAA
Organism: Pseudomonas sp. GM60; assembly: GCF_000282415.1. Lineage (NCBI taxonomy): Bacteria > Pseudomonadati > Pseudomonadota > Gammaproteobacteria > Pseudomonadales > Pseudomonadaceae > Pseudomonas > Pseudomonas sp. GM60. The sequence continues at coordinate 17,962 of NZ_AKJI01000053.1, read as the reverse complement.
ACCCACCACCGCGCTGATCAGCCCGCCGCCGAGCAACGCGACGGGCAAGCCCAGTTCAGGCAAGCGCAGCAAAAATCCATACGTGGCAAACGCGCCGACCGCCATGAACCCGGCCGCGCCGACCGAGGTCTGGCCGGTGTAGCCGGTGAGCAGGTTCAGGCCGAGCCCGGCCAGGGACAGCACCAGAAACGGGATCAGGATTGCGTTCAGCCAATAGTCGTTGCCGGTCAGCGGCACGACCACGAAGGCGATCAATAACAGGCCAAGCAGTCCAAACGGGATACGACGCTGGATCACCACCGACGGTGCGGTTTCGCGGGTAAGGGAAATCGACATGGGTTCAGACTCGCTCGATGGCGCGCTCGCCAAACAGGCCGGCGGGACGGATATACAGGAAGGCCAAGGCCAGGACATAGGCGAACCACGGGGTGATGCCGCCGCCGATCAGCGGACCGACGTAGACCTCGGCGAGGTTCTCCGCCGCGCCGACAATCAGCCCACCGACGATGGCCCCGCCAATCGAAGTGAAGCCACCGATGATCAGCACCGGCAAGGCTTTGAGCACCACCAGCGACAGCGAAAACTGCACCCCTTGGCGAGCGCCCCAAAGCAGTCCCGCCACCAACCCGACAACCCCGGCCACGGCCCAGACGATCTGCCAGATCCGGTTGAGGTTGATGCCAATCGACAACGCGGCGGTGGTGTCATCCGCCACCGCCCGCAACGACACGCCGATGCGGGTCTTGTTGAACAGCAACGCCAGCACCGTCACCAGCACAATGGCCGCCGCCGCGGCGATCAGGTCGAACTGGCTGACCATCATCCCGCCGATGAACACCGGCACGTCGTCTATCCCTAAGTCCAGCGCCCGCACTTGCGACCCCATCAAGCCTTGTGCCAGGCCTTCGATGATGAAGGACAGCCCAAGCGTGGCCATGAACAAGGTGATCTGCGAGCGGTTGACCAGTGGCCGCAGCACCAGCCGTTCGATCAGCAACGCGCCGATGATCATCACCACCACGGTCAGTAACAGCGCCAAGGCAAACGGCACGCCCTGATCGTGCAGGCTGACGAAGGTCAGCGCGGCGAACAGCAGCATCGCGCCCTGGGCAAAATTGAACACGCCGCTGGCCTTGTAGATCAGCACGAAGCCGATGGCGACCAGCGAATACATGGTCCCGGCGAGCAGGCCGCCGAGCAGGGTTTCGAAGAAGAACGTCATCAGTGCACCACTCCCAGATACGCCGCGATCACTTCGGGATCGGCCTGCACTTCGGCCGGCGTGCCGTCGCCAACCTTGCGCCCGTAATCGAGGACCACGACGTGGTCGGACAGGCCCATGACCACGCTTATGTCGTGCTCGATCAACACCACCGTGGTGCCAAGGTCGCGGTTGATGTCGGCGATGAAACGGGCCATTTCCTGTTTCTCTTCGGCGTTCATTCCGGCCATCGGCTCATCCAGCAGCAACAGGCGTGGGCCGGCGATCAAGGCGCGGCCGAGCTCTACACGTTTTTGCAGGCCGTAGGACAGATTGCCCACCGGCACATCGCGATGCGCCTGCAGCTCAAGGAATTCGAGAATGCCCTGGGCTTGTTGGCGGAAGGCTTCGGCCTCGCGGCGTGCTCGCGGCAGGTTGAGTGCCTGTTCGATGAAGCTGCTGCGCAAGTGCCGCGACAGGCCGGTGAGGATGTTGTCGATCACGCTCATTTTCTTGAACAACGCGTTGTTCTGGAACGTGCGGCCAATGCCTCGGCGCGCAGCGGTCAACGGGTCGATGCGTTTGAACGGCTGTTGTTCGAAGACAATCGAACCGGCGTCGAAGCGGTACACGCCGTTCAGCACGTTGAGCAGCGAACTCTTGCCCGCGCCGTTGGGGCCGATCAGCGCGCAGATCTCGCCCCGACGCACGTCGAAGGACAGCTCGTTGATCGCTTTCACGCCTTTGAAGGACAGGGAAATGCCGCTGACTTGCAGGATGGAATCGGTCGAAGTCATGCGATGTCCCGTTTGAATTCAGTGAGCCAGGTTGGCGCGGCTTTCACCTCAGGTGTGCGCGCGGCTTGCCAGATGTAATGCAGGTTGTGAAAACCGAGCAGTCGCCGAACGCGATTCTTGATCAGGCGTTGCAGGCCTTTTTCCGGGTGAGCGATGGCCCACTCGCAAAGACGTCGACGCCAGGTGCCTTGCGCGGCGAGGCGACTGTCGATTTCCTCAGCCAGCAATTGCAGGCGTTCGGCCGACAGCAGCAGCCCCGAAGGCGCCACCTCACGACGGTCGCGACTGGCACTGCCGGGGCTTTCCGGGAAAGCCAGAGATTGGCCGCTGCTCAGCCATTGCTCAAGCAACACCGTCAGGCCGGCCTGCCATTGCGTGCCCTCTTCGCTCCACAGTTGCGCGTTCTGGCGCCAACGGTTGAGGCGCTGCGGAGTGTCCACCGGGCCAAGCAGGTCGTTGAAGTTGAGCAGCGTTTGGCCCTGATTGAGCCACAGTTGCCGGGGCTGCCGGCCTTGAACGAAGGCGTGCGTGGGCCCACTGCGCCAGAGGGTTTTGTGCAGGGATTCGGGGTCGAGGTTGTCCGGCAGGGTCAGCAATTGCCCGCCAATGTGTTGTGCGGCCAGGGCCAGCAGCAACAGATTCGGTTCGAACGCACCGCTGAGCGCCAGGCGCGAATCTTCGGTAAAACCTTGTTGGCGCAAGCCGTCGGCCAAGCGCTCGACATCGCGCAGGGCATCGATCCAGCGCCAGACAAACCACTGACCATGGCGCTTGTGACGCAGCGCCGGCTGCAACGGACTGACCTGCGCCCAGTGACGCAATTGCTCCAGCGCCGTGGGCAGCTCGACCCGCCACTCGGCGGTGTCCGCGAGGGGCGGACGTTTGAGTTCATGCACGCTCATGGGTTGACCTCCTGTTCATGGGCAAAAGCGTGCGGTGGTCCGCTGGGCCAAAATCTCTAAAACACCACCATCCCCTGTAGGAGCCGGCTTGCCGGCGATAGCGGCGTGACAGCCGACATCAATGCTGGATGTACCGGCCTCTTCGCGGGCAAGCCACGCTCCTACAGGGTTTTGTGTTGTCTGCAAATATCATCCACAACACGAATCCTGTAGGAGCCGGCTTGCTGGCGATAGCGGCGTGACAGCCGACATCAATGCTGGATGTACCGGCCTCTTCGCGGGCAAGCCACGCTCCTACAGGGTTTTGTGTTGTTTGCAAATATCATCCACAACACGAATCCTGTAGGAGCCGGCTTGCTGGCGATGGCGGTGTGACAGCCGACATCAATGCTGGATGTACCGGCCCCTTCGCGAGCAGGCTCGCTCCCACAGGTTTCGTGTCGCCAGCGATATTTGTGCACGACACAAAACCTTGTAGGAGCCGGCTTGCCGGCGATGGCGTCTAGGCAGACACCACTTTTTTCTCCTGCTGCCGCAACCCCGCCAAATCCCGATACCCCGCGCCCGGATGAATCTCCGGCAACCGCGCGCCCTCCCCGAACAACTTCTCGCGCAAGGTCCCCGGTGCGTACTCGGTCTTGTAGACCCCACGCTTCTGCAACTCCGGCACCAGCAGTTCCACGGCGTCGATAAAGGTTTCGTGCGTCAGCGCATAGGCCAGGTTGAAGCCGTCCACATCGGTCTCTTCAACCCACTCCTGCAAAAGATCGGCAACTGTTTCGGGACTGCCTACAAACAGCGGACCAAACCCGCCAATCCCGACCCAGTCGGCCAGTTCATTCGGCGTCCAGACCTTGTTCGGATCGGCCGTGGAGAACGCTTCCACTGCCGATTGGATGGCGTTGGTGTGCACATGTTTGAGCGGTTCATCCGGTTTGAACTGACTGAAATCAATCCCGGTCCAGCCCGAAATCAATGCCATCGCACCTTCGTAGCTGACCCAGGTTTTGTATTCCTCGAACTTGGCTTTGGCCTTGGCATCGGTCTCACCGAGGATCACTGTTTGCAGGTTGAAGATCAGGATCTTCGACGGATCACGCCCGGCCTCGGCGGCGCGACGACGGATGTCGGCCACGGTCTTTTTCAGCAGCACTTTCGACGGCGCCGCCACAAACACACATTCGGCATGTTCAGCGGCGAACTGCTTGCCACGACTCGATGCGCCGGCCTGGTACAACACGGGCGTGCGTTGCGGTGACGGTTCGCAGAGGTGAATGCCCGGCACCTGGAAGTGTTTGCCGACGTGCTGGATTTCGTGAATTTTGCTCGGGTCACTGAAAATCCGACGCTCGCGATCGCGCAGGATCGCGCCCTCCTCCCAACTGCCTTCCCAGAGTTTGTAGCAAACCTCCAGGTACTCTTCGGCGAAGTCGTAGCGGGCGTCGTGTTCGGTCTGGTTTTTCTGGCCGAGGTTCTTTGCGCCACTCTCCAGGTAAGAGGTGACGATGTTCCAGCCGGCGCGGCCCTTGGTCAGGTGATCGAGGGTCGACAGGCGTCGGGCGAACGGATACGGGTGCTCAAACGACAGCGACGCAGTCAGGCCAAAACCCAGATGCTCGGTGACCAGCGCCATCGGCGGAATCAGTTGCAGCGGATCGTTGACCGGCACCTGCGCCGCCTGACGGATCGCCGCGTCACCGTTGCCGTTGTAGACGTCATAGATGCCGAGCACATCGGCAATGAACAACCCGTCGAACTTGCCGCGCTCGAGGATTTTCGCCAGATCGGTCCAGTACTCGAGGTCTTTGTATTGCCACGAACGGTCCCGTGGGTGCGCCCACAAACCGGGCGACTGGTGACCGACGCAGTTCATGTCGAAAGCGTTTAGACGAATTTCCCGGGCCATCAAACGGCGCTCCTGAAGCTTGGGGGATGAATGCCGTTAAGGCGAAAATTACCGATGAGGTGGAGTTTCCAGTGCAGCGGATCGTGCAGTGAGCCGGGCAATGTGGTGCGTTGCCCGGTGAGTTCAAACTCGGCGTGGCTTACGGTGTTGAGCGCCTCTGCACTGGAGAGGTGAGACTCGGCAATGGCGACGCTGACTTCGGTGTCGTCTTCGTGGCTATTCAAGAAATCGTCGGCACGTTCAAGCAGCGCGGCGGCGACTTCGATGCGGATCTGCACGTCGCCGAAACGGCTGATGACGTATGGGTCATCCTTGGTTTGAGTCTGCTGACGAACGAAGCGCAGGGTCGCATCGAGCAAACTGCGCGCGTTGTGCAAGTCATGCTGACTCTTGGCCAGGGGTTGCCCGGCAGCAATCGGTTGGGTCAAGGCATTCATGGTGGACTCCTCAGTTCCAGGCGTGGCGCGCAGGCTTGACGCCGTTGAGCAGGTAGTTGCCGATCAGGTGGTATTTCCAGCGGGCCGGGTCGTGCAGCGTATGAGTGCGGGCGTTGCGCCAGTGGCGGTCGAGGTTGTGCTTGCCGAGCACCGAGCGGGTGCCGGCCAGTTCGAAAAGTTTGCTGCTGGCGAGCAGCGCGATTTCGGCAGACAGGACTTTGGCCTGGGCGACCACCACCGAGGCATTGGCCACTGTGTCTTCATTGGGATTGAGCAACGCCGCATCGATGGCTTGCCCGGCTTTCTTGAGGATCGCTTCGGTGCCGTGGACCCGCCATTCGAGGTCGCCGATGGCGGCGATGCTGAACGGGTCCTGCCAGCCGTGGTCGTGTCCGCTGTCGATCCATGGTCGGGATTCACGGGCATAGCGCTTGGTTTCTTCCAGCGCGCCGACAGCAATGCCGGTGTCCACTGCGGCCTGAATGATCTGTGAAATCGGGCCGTCGGCGGTGGGTTCGTCGAACGCTTTGTGAGCCGGGATCACCGCGTTCAACGGCACCTTCACCGCATTCAACGTGACGCCGCCGCTGGCGGTGGTGCGCTGGCCAAAACCGTCCCAGCTGTCGATCACGGTCAGGCCGGGATTGTCGCGTTCGATGAACGCGATGAACGCCTGGTTCTGCTCGTTGACCGCCACCGCCGGGACGATGTGCGCGAACAGCGCGCCGGTGCAGTAGAACTTCTCGCCGTCGATCTGCGCGGTGTCTTTGTCGAAACGAATGCGGGTTTCGAAGGCCCCGGCGTTTTTGCTTTTGGCTTCGGAGAAGGCGTTGCCGAAGCGGTAACCCTGCAAGACTTTGCCGAAGTAGTAACGCTTCTGCTCTTCGGTGGCGGTTTGCAGCAGGATGTCGAGCACGCCGAGGTGATTCTGCGGGATCTGGCCGAGGGACGAGTCGGCGGCGGATATGATCTTGATCACTTCGGCGACGGTCACGTAGGAAACGCCGGCGCCACCGTATGCCTTGGGAACGGTGATGCCCCAGAGGCCGCTGGCGGAAAACTCGTCGAGCTCGGCGACCGGCAAGCGGCGCTCGCGATCGCGCACGCTGGCCTCGACGGCGAAGCGGGCAGCGAGTTTGTGAGCGACGGCGATTGCCTCGGCGTCCGAGCGGATCACATGGGCGGTGCGAGGGGTTTGGGCAGAGGCTGTCATGGGCCGACTCCGGGATTCTGGTGGATGCACCAGAGCTTTTGCAGGAGTCGTGCCTGAAATATTTTTTCTTATTTATCAGCTAGTTGAATAACTATCCGAGAAAGCCTTGCAGCTTTAAAACAACAAAGTGTCCATCCAGTGTTGGTCGACGAACAGTTAGATCACCACGTTTCGCACGAACCGTGCGGCGACCGGCCCATCATTGCGATAGCTGTGCGGCTGGTTGCTGGCAAACATATAGAACTCGCCGGCAGCGATCTCATGGGGCGTGTCGCTGAGCATCAGGGTCAGGCAGCCTTCGAACACATAGATCTGTTCGCTCCAGCCCTCGGCATCCGGTTGCGATGGGTATATTTCGCCCGGTTGCAGGCACCATTCCCACTGTTCCACTTCACGGGTGGCGGTGGCTTTGGACAGCAACACGGCTTTGCTGCCCGGAATCACCCCGGCCCAGGCCAGTTCGTTGATGCGGCTCGGGTCGCGGGCGTCCGGCGCCTGGATCAGGTCGCTGAAGGCCACGTCCAGCGCTTCGGCCACGCGGTCGAGGGTGGTCAGGCTGACGTTCTTCTCGCCGGCCTCGATGGCCACCAGCATCCGGCGGCTGACCCCGGACTTCTCGGCGAGCGCGGTCTGGCTCATGTCGGCGGCGTGGCGCAGACGCCGAACGTTCAGGCTGACGTGCTGAAGGACCGAAGCCCGTTGCGTTGAATCTTTGTGCACTATATTGCTCACTTGTCGGAGTTGGGCAGTATACTGCGCAACATTCGGCGCATTGTGCGTCGCCCTCAGGTAGCGCGCAAGGTCATGACGTCGTTGAACTCCTCCCCGGCTTCTTCCCGCAAGTTCAGCAAGGCCGAGTGCGTGCTGGTGCTGATCACCATGGTCTGGGGCGGGACTTTCTTGCTGGTGCAGCACGCGATGACCGTCAGCGGCCCGATGTTCTTCGTCGGCCTGCGCTTTGCCGCCGCCGCGTGCATCGTCGCCCTGTTCTCCTGGCGTCATCTGCGAGAAATGACCCTGTTCGAACTCAAGGCCGGCGCCTTTATCGGCGTGGCGATCATGCTCGGCTACGGCTTGCAGACCGTCGGATTGCAGAGCATTCCAAGCAGTCAGTCGGCATTCATTACCGCGTTGTATGTGCCCTTTGTGCCGCTGCTGCAATGGCTGGTGCTGGGGCGGCGTCCGGGGCTGATGCCGAGCATCGGGATCATGCTGGCGTTTACCGGGTTGATGTTGCTGTCGGGGCCGGCGGGCGCTTCGTTCAACTTCAGTCCAGGTGAAATCGCCACGCTGATCAGCGCCATCGCGATTGCCGCGGAAATCATTTTGATCAGCACCTACGCCGGCCAGGTCGATGTGCGCCGGGTGACGGTGGTGCAATTGGCGACCACCTCGGTGTTGTCGTTCTTGCTGGTGGTGCCGACTCAGGAAGTCATTCCTGACTTTTCATGGTTATTGCTGTGCAGCGCCCTCGGCCTCGGCGCGGCGAGTGCGGCGATTCAGGTGGCGATGAACTGGGCGCAGAAGAGCGTTTCACCGACGCGGGCGACGTTGATTTACGCGGGTGAGCCCGTGTGGGCCGGGATCGTCGGAAGGATCGCCGGAGAACGGTTGCCGGCGATTGCGTTGGTGGGCGCGGGGTTGATTGTGGCGGCGGTGATTGTGAGTGAGTTGAAGACCAAGGGTAAGGCTACTGCGGTCGAGGAAGAGTTGGAGCAGGAAACTCAGGGGTAAACCTCAAGATTTGAAGCGCCTGATAAATCGTCTTCGCCCCTTGCGACCACGTCGACCTTCACCTCTTTGCCGTACAACCCGGCATCCCGCTGCTCGACGCTCCGGAACATGCCAAACATATGATCGGCACCGCGCTCACTGGCACAGGCCTCTATTGACGGCATGCACGCCGCTCAAGCGGAAGGTGACGCATGAACCCGTACATATCGATGACCAACAATGATTGCGATATTCCGGTGCTGCTGGTCGCCATGTACACATCCCTCCTGTAGGAGCAAGCCGGCTCACAAAGGGTCCAGCCCCGTTGAACACAGCCCTCTGAAACAATGTGAATCAGGCATTTTCCGTCTACCTTGTAGGATTCTGCCACAGCTTGCCGTTTGGTGATCCGGGGACTGGCACGTATGATGCTTCACAAACTTCCGCAGATTAGAAGCCTATGTCCCTGATAGTTCTACTGCTTCTGCCCTTTGTCGGCAGCTGTCTGGCAGCCGTGCTGCCGCACAACGCGCGTAACACTGAATCTTTGTTGGCTGGCGTCGTTGCCCTTATAGGCACCGTCCAGGTCGCACTCCTGTACCCGCAGATCGCCCATGGTGGCGTCATTCGCGAAGAGTTTTTCTGGCTGCCCAGCCTCGGCCTGAACTTTGTACTGCGCATGGACGGATTTGCCTGGCTGTTCTCGATGCTGGTGCTGGGCATCGGCACGCTGGTGTCCTTGTATGCCCGCTATTACATGTCGCCGGATGATCCGGTGCCACGGTTCTTCGCGTTTTTCCTGGCGTTCATGGGCGCCATGCTCGGCCTGGTGATTTCCGGAAACCTGATCCAGATCGTGTTTTTCTGGGAGTTGACCAGCCTCTTTTCATTCCTGTTGATCGGCTATTGGCACCACCGCGCCGATGCGCGACGCGGCGCTTACATGGCGCTGATGGTCACCGGCGCGGGCGGTTTGTGCCTGCTGGCAGGGGTCATGCTGCTTGGCCATGTGGTCGGCAGCTATGACCTGGACAAGGTCCTGGCCGCCGGCGATCTGATTCGCGCACATGCCCTCTACCCTCTTTTGCTTCCCCTGATTCTGATCGGCGCCCTGAGTAAAAGCGCACAATTCCCCTTCCACTTCTGGCTGCCCCACGCGATGGCGGCGCCGACACCGGTCTCGGCGTATCTGCACTCGGCGACCATGGTAAAGGCCGGGGTGTTTCTGCTGGCGCGGCTGTGGCCGTCGTTGTCCGGCAGTGAGGAATGGTTCTACATCGTCAGCGGCGCCGGTGCCTGCACCCTGTTACTTGGCGCGTACTGCGCGATGTTCCAGAACGACCTCAAAGGCCTGCTCGCGTACTCGACCATCAGCCACCTCGGCCTGATCACCCTGCTGCTGGGCCTGAACAGTCCGCTGGCCGCCGTGGCCGCGGTGTTCCACATCCTCAACCACGCTACCTTCAAGGCGTCGCTGTTCATGGCGGCCGGGATCATCGACCACGAAAGCGGCACCCGCGACATTCGCAAGCTCAGCGGCCTGATCAAACTGATTCCGTTCACCGCAACGTTGGCCATGGTCGCCAGCGCCTCGATGGCGGGCGTGCCGTTGCTCAACGGTTTCCTGTCGAAAGAGATGTTCTTCGCCGAAACCGTGTTCATCAACGCGACCGCCTGGATCGAGCTGACCCTGCCCATCGTCGCAACCATCGCCGGCACGTTCAGTGTTGCCTATTCGCTGCGTTTCACCGTCGACGTGTTCTTCGGGCCGACCGCCACCGACCTGCCGCACACCCCGCACGAACCGCCACGCTGGATGCGTGCGCCGGTGGAATTGCTGGTGTTCACCTGCCTGATCGTGGGGATTTTCCCGGCGCAAGTGGTCGGCTCGTTACTGGCTGCCGCTGCCCTGCCCGTCGTCGGCGGCACCTTGCCTGAATACAGCCTGGCGATCTGGCACGGCTGGAACGCGCCGATGATCATGAGCCTGATCGCCATGTCCGGCGGCATCGTGCTCTACCTGCTGCTGCGCAACCAGTTCAAGCACGGACGTTTCAAATACCCGCCGGTGATTGGCCTGCTCAACGGCAAGCGCCTGTTCGAGCGCAGCCTGGTGATCATGATGCGCCTGGCCCGTCGTCTGGAGCGACGGATCAGCACCAGACGCCTGCAAACCCAACTGTTCCTGATGGTGCTCGCCGCCGTGCTGGCCGGGTTGATCCCGATGCTGCACAGTAGCCTGAGCTGGGGTGACCGGCCGAAAATTCCGGGCTCGATCGTGTTCGTGACCTTGTGGCTGCTGGCGATTGCCTGTGCCCTCGGCGCGGCGTGGCAAGCCAAGTATCACCGGCTCGCGGCCCTGACCATGGTCAGCGTCTGTGGACTGATGACCTGCGTCACCTTCGTCTGGTTCTCCGCGCCAGACCTGGCGCTGACGCAACTGGTGGTTGAAGTGGTGACCACGGTGCTGATCCTGCTGGGCCTGCGTTGGTTGCCGCGACGGATCGAAGAGGTTTCGCCGCTGCCGAGCAGCCTGCGCAAGGCACGCATCCGGCGTCTGCGCGACTTGCTGCTGTCGATCGCCGTCGGGGGCGGCATGGCGTTGCTGTCGTACGCAATGCTGACGCGCCAGACGCCCAACGACATTTCCTCGTTCTACCTCAGCCGAGCCCTGCCGGAAGGTGGCGGCAGCAACGTGGTCAACGTGATGCTGGTGGACTTCCGTGGCTTCGATACCCTCGGCGAAATCACCGTGCTGGTGGCCGTGGCGCTGACTGTGTTCGCGCTGTTGCGACGCTTCCGCCCGCCGAAAGAAAGCCTGCAACTGCCGGCGCAACAGCGCTTGCTCGCGCCCGACGTGGTCACCGATCTGGTCAACCCGCGTCACGCCAGCGACACCGCACTCGGCTTCATGATGGTGCCAGCGGTGCTGGTGCGCATGCTGTTGCCGATTGCGTTCGTGGTCTCGATCTACCTGTTCATGCGCGGCCACAACCAGCCGGGCGGCGGGTTTGTCGCGGGGCTGGTGATGTCGGTGGCGTTCATCCTGCAATACATGGTCGCCGGCACGCAGTGGGTCGAGGCACAAATGAGCCTGCGCCCACTGCGCTGGATGGGCACCGGTTTGCTGTTCGCCACGGTCACCGGGCTCGGGGCGATGGCGGTCGGTTATCCGTTCCTGACCACCCACACCTGGCATGCCGAACTGCCGGTGTTAGGCGACATTCACATCGCCAGCGCACTGTTCTTCGACATCGGCGTGTACTCGGTTGTGGTCGGCTCGACGCTGTTGATCCTCACCGCCCTAGGCCACCAATCGGTACGCGGCCATAAAACCGCTGCCCAGCCCAGATCCGTCGCCACGAAAGGAGCCGTCTGATGGAAGAAGTCATCGCAATCGCCATCGGCGTACTGGCCGCGTCCGGTGTCTGGCTAGTGCTACGGCCACGGACGTTCCAGGTGGTCATGGGCCTGTGCCTGCTGTCGTACGGCGTCAATCTGTTCATCTTCAGCATGGGCAGTCTGTTCATCGGCAAAGAGCCGAACATCAAGGACGGCGTGCCGCAAGATCTGTTGCATTACACCGACCCGCTGCCACAAGCGCTGGTGCTGACCGCCATCGTGATCAGCTTCGCCATGACCGCGCTGTTTCTCGTCGTGCTTCTGGCTTCGCGTGGCTTGACCGGCACCGACCATGTGGATGGCCGGGAGCCTAAAGAATGAATGCGATGACGCACCTGATCGCCGCACCGATTCTGTTGCCGCTGCTGACCGCCGCCATCATGCTGATGCTGGGCGAGAAGCACCGCCCGCTGAAGGCCAAAATCAACCTGCTCTCCAGCCTCTTGGGGCTGGGCATCGCCGTGCTGTTGCTGCAATGGACGCAAACCACTGATGTGCCCGGCTCCATCGGCGTCTACCTGCCGGGCAACTGGCAAGTACCGTTCGGGATCGTGCTGGTGGTCGATCGCCTGTCCGCGCTGATGCTGGTGCTGACCGGGATCATCGGCGTCAGCGCCCTGCTGTTCGCGATGGCCCGATGGGACGGCGCCGGTTCGAGTTTCCACGCGCTGTTCCAGATTCAGATGATGGGTTTGTATGGCGCCTTCCTGACGGCGGACCTGTTCAACCTGTTCGTGTTTTTCGAGGTACTGCTGGCGGCATCTTACGGCCTGATGCTCCACGGTTCTGGCCGGGCGCGGGTGTCGTCGGGGTTGCATTACATCTCGATCAATCTGCTGGCCTCGTCGCTGTTCCTGATCGGCGCGGCGCTGATCTACGGCGTCACCGGCACCCTGAACATGGCTGACCTGGCGCTGAAAATCCCGCTGGTGCCGGAAGCCGATCGCGGCTTGCTGCATGCCGGCGCGGCGATTCTCGCCGTGGCGTTCCTGGCCAAGGCCGGGATGTGGCCGCTGAATTTCTGGCTGGTGCCGGCCTATTCCTCGGCCAGCGCGCCGGTGGCGGCGATGTTCGCGATCATGACCAAGGTCGGCGTCTACACCTTGCTGCGCCTGTGGACCTTGCTGTTCTCCGGTCAAGCCGGTGCATCGGCGTACTTTGGTGGCGACTGGCTGATCTACGGCGGCATGGCAACCATTGTCTGCGCCGCCGTGGCGATCCTCGCCGCGCAACGTCTGGAACGCATGGCCAGCCTGAGCATTCTGGTGTCGGCAGGGATTCTGCTGTCGGCCATCGGTTTCGCCCAGCCGAACCTGATCGGCGCGGCGCTGTTCTATCTCGTCAGCTCGACCCTGGCGTTGAGCGCGTTGTTCCTGCTGGCCGAGTTGATCGAACGTTCGCGTTCGGCCAATGAAATGCCGCTGTTCGATGACGCCGACCTGATTGCGCGGCCGCTGGAACCCCTGCAACCGCTCAAAGGCATCAACCTCGACGATGAACAGAAAGCCGTGGTCGGCCAGGTGATTCCCTGGACCATGGCGTTTCTCGGCTTGAGCTTCATCGCTTGCGCGTTGCTGATCATCGGCATGCCGCCGCTGTCCGGTTTCATCGGCAAACTTGGTTTACTGCACGCCCTGCTCAACCCGCTGGGCCTGGGCAATGGCGCGGATGAACCGGTGTCGAACGCCGCGTGGGGTTTGTTGGCGTTGCTGATTCTCTCCGGGCTGGCGTCGTTGATTGCCTTTTCGCGCCTGGGCATCCAGCGTTTCTGGACGCCTGAAGAACGGCCATCACCCTTGCTGCGACGGCTCGAATGTGTGCCGATCATCGCGCTGTTGGGCCTGAGCATTCTGCTGACCTTCAAGGCCGAGCCGTTGCTGCGTTACACCCAGGCCGCCGCACAGACCTTGAACAATCCGCAGCAATACGTGATGGCGGTGCTTGGCACCCGGGCAGTTCCGAGTCCGGAAGCCAAAGCGGCCGTCGCGGAGGTGCAGCCATGAGGCGTCTGTTTCCTGCACCTTGGTTGTCGCTGGCGCTGTGGTTGTTGTGGCTGGTGCTGAACCTGTCGATAAGCCCCGGCAACCTGTTGCTGGGCGCAGTGCTCGGGTTTTGTGCGCCGTTGATGATGCGCAAGTTGCGCCCCCTGCCGATTCGCACTCGGCGTCCCGGCGTGATTCTGCGTTTGTTCTTCATCGTCGGTCGCGACGTGCTGGTCTCCAACCTTGCTGTGGCCTGGGGTGTCTTGAACGCCGGCCGACGCCCGCCGCGCTCGCAGTTCATCAAGGTTCCGCTGGATTTGCGCGACGCCAACGGCCTGGCAGCACTGGCGATGATCTGCACGGTGGTGCCCGGTACGGTCTGGTCCGAACTGGCGCTGGACCGCAGCATTTTGTTGCTGCACGTCTTCGATCTGGATGACGAAGCGCTGTTCATCGAGCATTTCAAGGCGACCTACGAACGCCCGTTGATGGAGATTTTCGAATGAGCCCGTTGCTGTCGAATGCGGTTCTGCTGAGCCTGTTCATTTTTTCGCTGGCGATGGTCCTGACCCTGATCCGCCTGTTCAAAGGGCCGTCGGCGCAGGACCGGGTTCTGGCGCTGGATTACCTGTACATCATCGCGATGCTGATGATGCTGACACTGGGTATTCGTTATGCCAGTGACACCTACTTCGAAGCGGCGCTGCTGATCGCGCTGTTCGGCTTCGTCGGCTCGTTTGCCCTGGCGAAATTCCTGCTGCGTGGCGAGGTGATCGAATGAACGCTGAACTGTCTCTGTGGGTGGAAATCCCGGTGGCGATCCTGCTGGTACTCAGCAGTGTTTTTGCGCTGATCGGCGCGATCGGGCTGGTGCGGATGAAGGATTACTTCCAGCGCATGCACCCGCCGGCGCTGGCCTCGACATTGGGTGCGTGGTGCGTGGCGCTGGGGTCGATCATCTACTTTTCGGCGCTCAAGTCCGGGCCGGTGCTGCATGCCTGGCTGATCCCGATCCTGCTGGCGATTACGGTGCCGGTGACCACGTTGCTGCTGGCGCGGGCGGCGTTGTTCCGCAAGCGTATGGCGGGGGATGATGTGCCGGCTGAGGTGAGTAGTCGGCGAACTGAGAGTGGGAGTTAAGTCCGGGGATTTGTGTTGATTGTTCGGGCCTCATCGCCGGCAAGCCGGCTCCTACAAAGGGTTTGTGTTCACCTGTAGGAGCCGGCTTGCCGGCGATGCTTTTCAAATCCACGCGACGACCAGCAACCCCGCCCCCAACACCACACACAACGGCGAATACACCCACGTATCCAGGCGGGCAAATTCCGATCCCTTGACCTGCTTGAAAAACCCCACCAGGTTCGAATCGCCGATCGCCCGGGCGAACATCAGCATGGCGATGGCGCTGATCACCCATTGCAGCGATTGATGGGTCACCGCCGGCACCCACCAGCCAACGCGCAAACACACCAGCGCTGCAATCAGCAGCAATCCGAAAGCCACCAATAACGTCAGCCACCTCGAAGGCTTGAATGCGGGTCGCGATTGCGCGCCGTCCTCCCCCGGCACTTGCGGCACGGCCGCCACGAAAGCCCACTGGCCACCCAGCGCCCAGTAGACATGTATCAGGCTGATCACCGCGAAGATCGTCACCAGCCATTGAGCCAACACAAACGTCATGTCGAGGATCCTTGATAGTGAATTAACAGAATCATCCTAGTCGGCATTTTTAGAAGTGCGCGGCTGATCAACGGTGGTAAAGTGCCACCCCATGAAACTCGCCCGGACCGATCGCTCACTCATTGCATGGATGCTTTATTGCTGCGTCCTGTTCAATGTGTTCGCCTGCAGCATCGGTCATGGGCAAATGGTCGGGGCGCAGCTCAACGGCCTCGGCGGCCAGTTCTGTACGGTTGACCCGCGCACTCAGGCACCTGCGTCCTCAAACACTTCCGAAGAGCAACTGCCGACACTGTCGAAAGCCTTCGGCTGTCCGTTGTGCTCCACAGGCGGCATGGGCCCGGCGCTCAATTCCAGCCTGACCCTGGCGATCCTCCCGCAAACACACAGCCCACCCTTGGCGGTCGTCGCCAACGCTGACCTCCCTGCCCGCTTCACCTGGCCCTCGGCCAACCCCCGCGCCCCGCCGTTCGCCTGAATCCTTCGCCATTCAATCAGCTCACTTCGCCAACGCGAGGCGTTCGCCTGTGCGCTGTTTCCTAGCAAGCATTCAGGATTCATCGATGAAAACCATTCCTTTGCTGGCCAGCCTGTTCGGCTGCCTGTCCGTTAACGTCTGGGCGCAATCCACAGTGGACCTCGCACCAATCACCATTGATGGCGAAGCACCCGCAGAGCCGGGTTTAAGCCTGGACCAGTCCAGCGGCATGGCCTCGCGCCTGGGGCTGAGCGTGCGTGAAACCCCGGCGTCGGTGGCGATTGCCAACCGCAATGACATCGAACGCCACGGCGCGCAAAACTTCCAGGACGCCGCCAACACCTTGCCCGGTGTGAATGCCAGTGCGCCGCCGGGTTTCGGCGGGTTCGTCTCCTACCGTGGTTTCACCAGCAGCCAGATCACCCAGATGTTCAATGGCGTGAACGTCTCCGGCGGCCTTGCCCGGCCCGTGGATGCGTGGATCTATGATCGGGTGGAACTGGTGGGCGGCCCGTCATCGCTGATCAATGGCGCCGGCTCCGTGGGCGGTTCGCTGAACTACGTGACCAGACTGGCGACCCGTGAAGAGCAAGCGGTCGAAGGCCGGATCAGCTACGGCAGTTACGACACCACCGAGACCGCGTTCGGCCTCAACCATGCCCTCAGTGAAGCCGGCGCGGATGTGCAGCACTACGCGCGGCTGGATGTCAGCCACAACACCGGCAACGGCTACATCGATCGCCAGGAGCGCGATGCGTGGAGCGTGGCGTTTTCGCTGCTCAGTGACCTGACGCCAAACCTGTCCCACACCCTGGCCCTGGAATATCAGGATGAACACGAAGACAGCCCTTACTGGGGCACGCCAGTGCTCAACCCCAAGGCCGGTAAATTGAAGATCGACAAGCACAACCGCTTCAACAACTACAACGTCGAGGACGGCCGTTACGAGCAGCGCACGATCTGGGTGCGCTCGATCATCGATTACCGGATCAACGACAGCACCACCTTGCGCAACACGCTTTATCACCTCGACAGTCAGCGCGATTACCGCAACCTGGAAACCTATCAGTACAGCGCCAACAACCGCGCGGTGAACCGTTCCACGGCGTATCAGGTGCGCCATCAGGGCGAGCAGAACGGCAACCAGTTCGAACTGCGTCACGACAACACGCTGTTTGGCCTGGACACCACCTGGTCCGGCGGTTTCGAGTACAAGGTCAACCAGACCACCAATTCGCCGCTGAACGTCAAAGGCGCGAGCACGGTCGACCCGAACAACTTTCAGCCGGGACATTTCTACGACATCCCGGGCACCCGGCCGGGGTTTGTCAGCGACAAGACCAACGAAGTCACCACCAAGGCACTGTTCGCCGAGAACCGCCTGGCGCTGACCGATAAATTGTCGTTGCTGACCGGGCTGCGTTACGACGACATCGATCTGGACGTGACCAACCACCGGGAAGTGACCGCCAGCAATCCACGTCATCTCAAACGTAGCTGGGAGCCTGTGACTGGTCGCGTCGGTCTGACCTACCAGTTCATCCCAAACGCCAACGTCTACGTGCAATACAGCACCGCCGCCGAACAACCCAACGGCACGCAGGATTTTGATGTCTCGACCGGCAAGCAATGGGAAGTCGGCAGCAAATTCGACTACCTGGACGGTCGCGGTTCGGCGACGCTGGCGGCGTACACGATTGAGCGCAAAGACTTCGCGGTGACCGATCCGCTGGACCCGACGCTTAGCATTCCCGTGGGCCAGCAGACGTCCAAAGGCATCGAACTGGCCAGTTCGCTGCGGATCACCGACAAGCTGTTGGCCGAAGGCAACTTTGCCTGGGTTGACGCTCAGTACGACGAGTTCACCGAGAAGAATGCTGCGGGTGTGGTGGTGTCACGCAAGGGCAACACACCGACCAACGTGCCGGACCGGGTCGGCAATCTGTGGCTGACCTATGATTTTGCGCCGCAATGGCAAGGCGGTGTCGATGCGCGGTACGTCGCCTCGGTGTTTGCCGACAGCGCCAACACGATGACCGTGCCGTCTTATACGCTCTATGGCACGTTTCTCAGCTACAAGGTCGATCGGCACACCACCGTCACTGGTCGGGTACGCAACCTGACCAACGAGGTGTATGCCGAGTTTGCGCACGTGTCGCCGGCGTATTACCTGGGTACACCGCGCACCTTCGAGCTGGCGGTGCAAACCCGGTTTTAGTGCTCGATCCACACTCCCTGTAGGAGCCGGCTT